>NZ_PZPL01000002.1 GCF_003044275.1 Rathayibacter caricis DSM 15933
CCTCGTCTTCTCGGACGGCACACCCGCGACCGCGAATGACCTGAAGGCGACACTGGAGCGCATCCGGGACACCCCGGGCCGAGCCAGCGCGAGGTCGAGGGCATAGCGTCGATCGAGGTCACCAGCGACACGGCGCTGACGCTGACGCTGAGCCAGCCCGACCCCAGCCTCCTGCGGAAGTTCACCGGCCCAGCCGGCATCATCGCGAAGGCGGGCGAGCTGGCGGAACCGGGTTACGGGCAGAATCCGATCGGCTCCGGACCGTACATCCTCGATCTCGAAGCTTCGACGCCCGGGGCGGAGTATGTGCTGACCAAGCGGGATGATCACTGGAACGCCGACAACTACCCCTTCTCAACCGTCACGGTCCGCGTCATCGAAGACTCCACCGCGCTCGAGAACGCACTCCGCTCCGGGGAGGTCGACGTCGCACCGAGCGTGCTTCCCGCCTCGCGTGCCTCACTGGAGTCAGTGCCGGGCATCGAGATCTCCGAGGTCGAGAACACCAGCCAGCAGACCTTGATCATCGCCGACCGGGACGGCACCATTCAGCCGGCCCTCGCCGACGTGCGCGTTCGGCAGGCGATCAACATGGCTTTCGACCGGGAGAACATCGTGGCGAATGCGATGAACGGACTGGGCGCTCCATCCGAGCAGGTGTTCTATCCGACCTTCGACGCCTTCGACGAAGCCCTCAACGACACCTATGAATACGACGTTGAGGGGCCAAAGATCTGTTGCAGAAGCAGGCTATCCCGACGGCTTTTCGGTGACGATGCCGAGCATCATCTACTCGGGGCAGCTCGAGCCCGTTGTGGGGCAGGCTCTGGCGGACATCGGGATCGACGTGACATGGCAGCCGATCCCGGCCCAAGACACGGTTACCGCCATCACGTCCAAGTCGTTCCCCTCGTGGTCTGGCCCGACGGCAACGACCCCGACGGCACGGTCGCCTTCGGTCACTTCTCGCCGCAGGGATTCCTGAACCCCTTCGGCAGCGAGGATCCCGAGCTCACCGAGATGCTCACCCGAGCGCGTGCGGCCGTCTCTGCAGAAGAGGCGAGCGCGGTCTACCAGGAGATCAACGAGTGGGGCGTCGAGAACGCCTGGTCTGCCCCCATCGTCAAGAGCCACTCGCTGGTCGCCGCGCGGGAGGGGTACGCAGTCGTGAACACCTCTTATCAGATCGCCCCGACTCTCGACCAGTTCGACGTCTCCGAGTGACCTGACCGGCGGGGCCGACCGCTTCTGGCGGCCCCGCCGACCCGCGCGCCTGCCTTACCTTCCCCGCCGACCGGCACGCTTGCCGTACTACCCCCACCTCTCTTGAAATCGAGGATTCCTTGCTGAGATACGCAGCGCGCCGGATCGCGACAGGCATCATCCTGATCGTCTTGGTCTCAGCGATCACCTACTGGCTATTGAGCTTCTCGTTCGACAGCATCCTGGCCAACCGGCTTCTGACCGCCGCCAACACCGAGACCGTCGCCGCGCTCAAGGCCGAACTCGCCTCGACCGTCCGATCCCCGTGCAATACGTGGACTGGCTCGGTCGGGTGCTGACCGGAGACCTCGGCCAGTCCTTCTACACGGGGGAGCCAGTCGCTTCCGCGGTCGCCCGTCGCATGGGGGTGACCTTGTCGGTGATCATCCCGGCGTTGATCATCTCCGTCGTCATCGCCGTGGTGCTCGGCGTTGTCGCTGCAGCCCGAGGCGGCTGGATCGACAAGATGCTGCAGGGCGTCATGCTCAGCGGTCTCCTGATCCCGGGCCTGCTTGTCGCCATTTTCCTCGTGTCGGTTCTCGCCGTCACCCTGCAGGTACTTCCGGCCGGCGGCTACACCTCGCCGCAGGATGACCCCCAGGCATGGGTGCGGTCGATAACGATCCCGGTCATCGTGCTGTGCCTCGGGGGAGCCGCCAACATCGCCACCCAGGTACGCGGCACGATGATCGACGAGCTTCGCAAGGACTACGTGCGGACCCTGCGTACGCGGGGCGTCAGCACGAGAGCGCTGGTACTGCGTCACGCACTGCGCAACGCAGCGGGGCCGGCGCTTACCGTCGCGGGTCTGGAGTTCGGGTCGATGTTCTTCGGCGCGCTCGTCATCGAGCAGGTATTCGCCCTCCCCGGCGTCGGTCTCTACAGCTTCAACGCCTCCATCCAGGGCGACTTCCCGGTCATCATGGGGCTCGTCATTTTCTCCGTCGGTCTCACTGTCGCCATCAACCTCATCACCGACCTGGCCAATGGTTGGCTGAACCCGAAAGCGAGAGTCCATTGAGCGCGACACTGCCCGTCATCGCGGAGACCGTCGATCCGCCCGATCGCAGCTCCCGCCGCAGCACATTCGGCAAGCTCATTCGGGATCCGCAGGCTGTCATCACCGGCACGATCATCCTCGTGATGGTGGTATTCGGGCTGCTCGCGTCTGTGCTCCCTATGCATGAGCCGAACGAAGCGCGCCTCGACTCGTACAACCTTCCTTTGTTCTCCGACACCTACCCCCTCGGTACCGACCAGTTCGGTCGTGACATCTTCAGCCGACTGCTGCACTCGATGAACACCGCGACGGTCTCCGCTCTGATCGGCACCTCGATCGCGCTGGTGATCGGCACCGCGGCCGGCCTGGTCGGGGGATACTTCCAGCGGGTCAGGGGTGTGACGGAGTGGCTCTTCACGTTGATCATGACCTTCCCCGGTCTGCTCCTGCTCATCCTGCTGATGCCGCTCACCGCGGGCGACTACCGCTACACGATGGCCATCTTCGGTGTGCTTCTGTCGCCGGGCATCTACCGCATCGTGCGCAATCAGACGATCGGCGTCGGCCGCGAGCTTTACGTCGACGCGGCTCGAGTCTCCGGCGTGACGAACACGCGCATCCTCGCGCGACACGTCCTGTCGGTCGTCCGTGGGCCGATCATCGTCGCGACGTCGTTCCTCGCCGGATCGGCGATCGGAGTGCAGGCGGGGCTCGCGTTCCTCGGAGTCGGTTCGAAGGAGATCCCGAGCTTCGGGGCGATGATCGGCGACGGATTCCGCAACCTGTATGTCGATCCGCTGCAGTACATCTGGCCGTCGCTGTGGCTCGGTCTGCTCACGGCGTGCCTGGTCCTTTTCGGAAACGCCCTTCGGGACGCGTTCGAGGGTGCCCGTCCCCGCCCGGCGAAACTCACCGTCAACGGCACCGCTCTCGACGAGGTGAAGCAGCGCGCCGCCGACCACAAGGCCGGAGCCATGCTCGACGTGCACGATCTCGGAATCGCCTACCAGTCGCCCTCCGGGGACCGCGTCGAAGTAGTCCGCGGAGTGTCGCTGCAGGTCAACCCCGGCGAGGTCCTCGGGCTGGTTGGCGAGTCCGGATCAGGCAAGACGCAAACCGCTTTCGCCGTCCTGGGCGTCCTGCCGTCGGAGGCGATCGTCACACGCGGCTCGGTCCTCGTCGAAGGGCGTGAACTGCTGGGGGCGAAGCAGAAGGATCTGCATGCGCTGAGGGGCTCGACCATCGCGTACATCCCCCAGGAGCCGATGTCGAACCTCGATCCCGTCTACACCATCGGTGCCCAGATGGTCGAAGGGCTCCGGGCATCCTCGAGCATGTCGCGGAAGGACGCTGTGGCGCGGGTGCTCGCCCTGCTCGAGAGGGTGGGAATCGCGGACCCCCAGCGCACCTTCGACTCCTATCCCCACCAGGTCTCGGGAGGCATGGCCCAGCGCGTGCTGATCGCTGGTGCAGTCGCAAGTCGACCGAAGCTCCTGATCGCCGACGAGCCGACGACGGCGCTCGATGTGACGGTGCAGGCCGAGATCCTCGACCTGCTCCGCGACCTCCAGCAGGAGATCGGCATGGCGATCATCCTCGTCACGCACAACTTCGGAGTCGTCGCCGACATCTGCGACCGCATCGCGGTTATGCGGAACGGCGAGGTCGTCGAGACGGGCGGCACCCGAGAGGTATTCGCCGACCCGAAGCATCCGTACACGCGAATGCTCCTCGACGCGATCCTCGACGAGAGCACGGTCCGCTCGGATGGTCCGCCCGCACGACCCATCACCCTCGAGGAGCAGGGATCATGAGCCACAGCCTCTTGGAAGTGAACGACCTGAAGGTCAGCTATCCCGTCAGCGGATTCCGCAAGCCGCCCGTCGAGGTCGTGCACGGCGTGTCTTTCTCGATCGGCGTCGGCGAGACGCTGGGCATCGTGGGGGAGTCGGGCTCGGGCAAGACCACCATCGGAAGGGCCATCCTGGGCCTTGCGCCGGTCTCGAGTGGAAGCGTACGGTTCGCGGGCCAGGAGATCTCCAAAGCGACGGGTACGCATCGGCGGGAGCTCGCGAAGCACCTGCAGGTCGTGTTCCAGGATCCTTACACCTCGCTCAACCCCTCCCTGACCGTGGGCGACACGCTCAGCGAACCCCTCGTCGTGCAGGGTGCGACTCGCCGAGACGCCCAAGCGCGGGTGCTCGACCTCCTCGACCGCGTGGGGCTGCCGAAGAACGCGGCCGAGCGGTTACCCCGGGAGTTCTCCGGTGGCCAGCGGCAGCGTGTGGCGATCGCCCGGGCGCTTGCGCCCGAGCCCGAGCTGATCGTGTGCGACGAGCCGGTATCCGCCCTCGACCTGTCGACCCAGGCTACGATCCTCGACCTGCTCGTCGATGTGCAGCGCAGCACCGGCGTCGCCTATCTATTCATCTCCCACGATCTGACCGTGGTGCGACACATCAGCCATCGCGTCGGGGTGGTGTACCGGGGCGAGATCATCGAGGAAGGCACCGCGGCCGCCGTCACATCGGAACCGGAGCATCCGTACACTCAGCGGCTGCTGCTCGCCGCCCCGGTCGCCGATCCGGTGCGCCAGGAAGCGCGTCGCGCCAATCGGGTACGGCTGAGGGAAACCCAGCGCGAGCAGGACGTCCAGGCGGGCGTCAGCCAGTAGGCACCGTCTCCGCGCCCGACAACGGGCGGCAGTCACGTCACCGACAGGAAAAGGAGGACCCGATGGAGGGTCTCAGGGACAAGGTCATCGTATTCGCAGGAGCCGGCGGTATCGCCACCGCCGCAGCGGCGATTCTGGGAGCCGGCGGAGCCCGACTCGTAGTGGGAGACGTCTCGCCGGCATCGGCCGAGCGCACCGTGCAGGCCGCCGCCGAGGGAGGCGGCGAGGGCGTGGCGACGACTCTGGACATCGCCGACGAGGAGCAGGTGAAGGCGCTCATCGATCTCGCGATCGAGCGATACGGCAAGATCGATGGCCTCTTCAACGTCGCCGCGAACGTCGACCCGTCGCAGGTCGAGCAGGACACCAATGTGGTCGACATCGACCTCGGAGTCTGGCAGCGAATGATCGATGTCAATCTCACCGGGTACCTCCTGACGGCGCGGTACGCGATCCCACACCTCGTCGAGGCCGGTGGCGGATCGATCGTCAACACGTCCTCCGAGGCGGTCTACGCCGGGATGGAGGAAAAGATCGCCTACTCCGCGACAAAGTCCGGTGTGAATGCGCTCACCCGCCACATCGCGCGGAAGTACGGCAAGCAGGGCGTGCGCGCCAACACCGTCTCTCCGGGGCTCGTGCTGACTCAGCAGACCGAGGCGAACCTGCCGGAAGAGTTCCGGGAGCGGATCCTGGCGATGACGCCGTCGACACGCAACGGCGAGCCGGCCGACATCGGCGCTACGGTCGCCTTCCTGCTGTCCGACTCCGCGGCGTGGATCACGGGTCAGGTGCTCTCGATCAACGGTGGCACCTCGATGCGACCCTGAGAGGACATCCATCCGCAACGAGGCGTCGGCGACGAACCGGCGCCTCGTTGCTATGCCTACGCGTCGAACCGAAGGCCGAGGAGGATCGTCGTCGCCTCGGCGGCGACGAAGGAGATGGCGATCTCGTGGCGACCCGGGGCGATGTCGATGGGCGCACCGTGTTTCCCAGGGCGCACGGTGGCAACCGTCGACCCGTCGACGATGACGTCGAGCTCGCACGTGCCCTCGAAGTCGACGGCGACCGAGGTGACCGGATGCTCGTTCTCGAGATACCGGAACACGATCGTGTCTCCCGCCGAAGCATCCGTGACCGCCTCACTGCCCGCGAACGGGGCGATCCGAGCAGTGCCATCGACCGCGCAGGCCTCGTAGGCGGGAATGAGCTCGCCGGGAGCGTACGGATGGCCGGCGCCCTGCGAGGTCATGAGCACCTCGGCGATCGCGCCGCCGGGGCCGAACTCGATCGGCTCCATGCACGCGCGTCGCCAATTCGCACCGCCCCGTGACGAGCGGTGGTAGAAGACGTACCACTGCCCGTCGACGCACTCGATGGACCCGTGGTTGTTCCACGACATCGGGTCGCAGTCGGCGTTGTCGATGATGACGCCGCGGTAGTCGAACGGCCCGGTCGGGCTCGTCGAGGTGGCGTAGCCGAGACAGGTCGGGGCTCCGCGCGAGGTGTCGGCGAACACGAGGTAGTAGATGCCGGCGCGCTTGCGCATCGAACACCCCTCGTGGAAGTGGTGCTCCGCCTCCGTCGCGATCTGCTCGACGAGCGAATCGGTGTCGAGAGTCACCATATCGCGGTGCAGTCGTGCCACCTTCGCCTGGAACTGCCCCCAGTAGAGGTAGGCCTGGCCGTCGTCGTCGACGAACACGGCGGGGTCGATCTGCGAGATCGGAAGCCGTCGGGCATCTCGGAAGGGGCCTGCGGGGTGGTCGGCGACGGCGACGCCCTCGCTGTCGTCGGAGAGGCAGAAGTAGAGGTAGTACCTGCCGTTCCGCTCAATCGCGTCCGGTGCATAGAGAAGAGGCTCGACCGGCTGCCGCTGCGCCGTCGCCCTCCGCACACCTGCAGCGAACTGCTCGAACGGCACCTCCATCGCCCCGGGTGGAAGCATTGCGCGGGCGTACTCCGGCAGCTCGTCGTACGACGTGACGCCGTCGAGGAACGAGCGTCCGGACGGCTGCTCGCTCCCTGCCCACGGCACGTCGGCCGTGGTGAACGAGGTGGGGTGAACCGTCCAGTCGACGAGGTCCGCGGTCGACGCGACCCGGTACTCGGGGCTGCAGTAGCCCTCCTCGCGGCGGTCGAGGCTGCCGTAGAGGTAGAGCCGGCCGTCGGGCATCACCCGCGCCTCACCGTCGGGAATGTGGATGGCCAGCGGCAGAAGGGGATTCCGGTGGGGTCCGGGAGCATCTGGAAGGCGGCGCACGGCGGCTATCCGGCGACCGCGGCTTGGGCTTCCTTGCGTGCGGACTGCAGCGCGCGGAATACGTCTGCCTCAACGACGGGACCTGAGCCCGGGATGTTGCTCAGCATGTATCGAAGGGACATCTGCCCCTCTTGCGAACTCGCCAGCGGCTGCTTCCAGTAGGCCTTGAGGAACGGGTGGTGCTCGAGGATCGCTTCGAATGCCGCATCCCACGCCGCGGGGAAGACGATGATCTCGCCCACCGGGGTGTCGAGGTCGAACTCGGGCATCTCGAACACCTCGCGTTCGTAGGACCAGGTGTGATCTCCGCTCCCGACCTCCAATACGAGGCCCGTCGGATGCAGCGGCGGCACCACCCGGGCCGTGACGCCCTCCGGGATCGACACGTCGAGCGAGACGAGGTCGCCTTCCAGCCGCCACGAGACGGAGATCGCCCCGTTCACCGTGTGCTGCGACACCGACGCGGACGTGAGGCCGCCGCCCACCAGCGGGGCGATCTCGACGCGGGTGTAGCCGGGTTCGAGCGCGCTGAGCCCGCCGATGCGGCGATGCATCCAATCGGAGACGGCACCCAGTGCGTAGTGGTTGAGCGAGGTCATCGCCGACGGGTGCAGCGTCCCGTCGGGCCGGACGGCGTCCCACCGCTCCCAGATGGTCGTCGCGCCCTGGGTCACCGGATACAGGAAGGAGGGGCTCTCAGTCTGCATGAGCAAACGGAACGCCACCTCGGTCTGACCGGTCTCGACCAAGGCGTCGAGCACGTGCGGCGTGCCCGCGAATCCCGTCGCGATACGGAAGCCGGCGTCGGCGACCTGGGTGGCGAGTCGCTCGCCGGCTCTGGCCTTGCGGGTGTCGTCCAGGATCCCGAACCGGATGGCCAGGGCGTACGCCGTAGGCGACTCCCCGACGATGCGCCCCGACGGCGCGACGTACTCATGCAGGAAGGCCTGCCTGGCCCGCTCGGAGAGCATCCCGTATCGTTCGGCGTCGTCATCGTGTCCGAGTAGGCGGGCGATCGCGGCCAGTTCACCGGAGACCCGCACGAAGTACGCCGACGCGACGAGGTAGCGATCCGCCTTGGCGAGGTCGGGTCGGTCCCCTGGGGCATCCGGATCCAA
This sequence comes from Rathayibacter caricis DSM 15933, assembly GCF_003044275.1. NCBI lineage: Bacteria > Bacillati > Actinomycetota > Actinomycetes > Micrococcales > Microbacteriaceae > Rathayibacter > Rathayibacter caricis. The sequence continues at coordinate 8,322 of NZ_PZPL01000002.1, forward strand.
CCAGTCGCCGAACTGGTAGCCCCTCGCCCACAGCCCATTGACGTCGAGCAGCGCCTCGACGCTGTCGACGAACTTCACCCCCGACGTGTAGTTCTGCTCGAGCAGCGCCAGGTCGCCGTACTCCTGGTAGAGAGCCCAGGGCAGGCTGACGACCACGTCGCCCCACAGTGCAGTGGGCGCCTGCTTGCGGCCGGTGATCTGCGGCACGTACCAGGGCACGTACCCCAGCTCCTCCTGCTCGGCGGCAACATCCGCGAGCCACGAGGAAAGCACGCCGCGCACGTCGTACAGGAGCGCGGCGGTGGCCCCGAAGGCGTTGATGTCCCCGGTCCAACCCAGGCGCTCGTCGCGCTGCGGGCAGTCGGTCGGGAGGCCGACGAAATTATCGCGCATGCCCCACACCGAGTTCGCGTGCAGCTTGTTCAGCAGAGGGTCGGACGACTCGAACCACGCCGTGCGCGTCATGTCGCTGTGCACGACCACAGCGTCCACGTCTGCAGGCTCGAGGGCGCCGGGCCATCCGGTGATCTCGGCGTAGCGGAAGCCGTGGAACGTGAAGCGGGGCTCCCACTCCTCGACGCCCTCACCGCTGAGGATGTAGCGGTCAATCGCCTTGGCCGTGCGGAGGTTCACCGTCTCGAGCTCACCGCCGGGGGTGAGCAGTTCGCCGTGGCGGAGCGTCAGCTCCGTGCCCGCGGGGCCGGTCACGCGAAGGCGGACCCAGCCGGAGATGACCTGCCCGAAGTCGATGACGTGCGCTCCGGCGGCAGGAGTCGTAACCTCGAGGGCCGGCAGCACCTCGATGCGCCGGATCGGTTCCGCTGTGCGGTCCTCGAGAGTGGAGAGGTCCCACGGATACACCTCAGCGGGAACCCAGTCCGACGCGTCGTAGCCCGGCTCGCTCCATCCGGTCGGATGCAGCCGCGCGTCGTACACCTCGCCGTCGTAGAGGTCGTCCTCGACGACCGCGCCCGTCGACACGACGAACTGGTCGGATGACGCGATCGAGGTCACCCTTCCGTCGGTGTCAGTGAGAGTCAACTCGAGCCAGACCGACGGGCGGTCGGCGTAGAACTTCGACGCGCCGTCCCAGCCCAGACGTCCGACGGCCCAGCCGCGCCCGACGATCGCGCCCAGCACGTTCTCGCCGGACTGCAGCAGGTCGGTCACGTCGTGCTCGGACACGATGATTCGGTGGCGGTACGACGTCCACCCGGGGGAGAGCACCTCGTCGCCGACACGGTGTCCGTTAATCCACGGCTCGGCGAGGCCGAGCGCGGTCACGCGGAGCGTCGCGCTCGCCGGTGCCTCGACGAGCTCGAAGACGTTACGGACGTGAGGGGCGGCCTCGCCGAGCGACTCGGGAGCTCCGATGAACAGAGCCTGGCTCTCAGCGCCTCGTTCGATTGACATCCGTCGGTTCTCCATCCACTTCGTTGGGGGTGACCTTGCGCCCAGGAGGACCCGGTGAGGTCACGGAGCAACCCGGAGGGTGCTTCGACCAGTGAACCACTAGTCGAGCGAATTTGACAACCGATTGCCAAGTTCGATTCGAAGGTAAGGGATCGATGCGGTCTTAGTCCGGCGACGACGTGGAGTCGCGGGAGATGAAGACCGTCGGGGGCCGGTGCGACGCGTCACCACCATCGTGGTCGGCGGTGAGGAGCCGTACGGCGGTCTCGCCCAGTTCGCCGAGCGGGCTCCGGATGGTGGAGAGGGCGGGAGTGGGCAGATCCGCCCCGAAGATGTCGTCGAAGCCGATGATGCTGATCCGTCCGGGGACGGAGATCCCCCGATCCTGGCAGGCACGGAGCAGGCCGATGGCCATCAGGTCGTTGTAGGCGAGCATCGCGGTGGCCCCGGACGCGAGTATCCGGGGTAGGAGCTCCGCCCCGCCCTCCATGGTCGGAGCCCCTGGACCGATGTCGACGACCGACATGCCTTCGGCCACCGCCAGGTCGAAGAGCGTCTGCCACCGAAGCGAGTTCATCCAGGAGGTGGTCGGGCCCGAGACGTAGCAGAAGGAGCGGTGACCGAGGGACTTGAGGTGGAGGACGGCGGCCTCGAGCCCGGGACGAGCGTCGGGTACGAGGGACGGGACGCCGGCGACCGTGCGGTTGACCACGACGATCGGCTTGATGTCGGCGAGCTCGCGGATCTGATTGTCCTGCAGCCGCGAGGCGACGAGCACGATCCCGTCGACCGAGGGCTGCAGGCGATGCGCGGTCTGCAGCTCGAGCTCGGGGGACTCCTGGGATTCGGCGAGCACGAGGATGTGGCTCTGAGAGCTCGTGACACGCTCCGCCGCGCGGATGAGGTCGAAGTAGACGGGATTCGTGATGTCGGAGAGGAGGAGGGCGAGCGTGCCGGTGCGGCCCGTGGGGAGGGCCCGCGCCATGGGGTTCGTGCGGTAGTCGAGGTCTGCGGCGACGGCACGGATGCGCTTCTCGGTATTGATGTTGATGCGGCCGGGCTTCGTCAGGGCCCGGGACACCGTCGAGGGGCTGACGCCCGCGGCCACCGCGATGTCGTAGATCGTCGTGGGCGGCTTCCGGTTGCCAGTGCTGCGAGGCACAGACGACTCCTCTGTTGTCATGCCGATCCTCCGCTCGCGCCGCGTCGATGCTCATCATCGCATAACCACCGTCGGCGGTCGGTATGGCAATCGGTTGACAGACGACCGACAAGATGGCTCAATAAGCAACATGCATTCGCAACGGCGCGACCCTGACCGCCTCCTTCCGGCTGACCCTGCGGCGCGCTCGATCGCGAGAGGTCTGCACGAGCGGGTTCGCGACGCCCCGATCCTCTCTCCCCATGGGCATGTGCCGGCGACGCTCCTCGTCGACGACCCGCCGTTCGTCGACGCTGCCGACCTGTTCCTCACGCACGATCACTACATCACCCGGCTGCTGCACGCCATGGGAGCGGATCTCGCCGATGTGCGCGCCGGCAGCGATCCCCGGGAGGCGTGGCGCCTACTCGCGTCGCAATGGCACCGGTTCGCCGGCACGGCGTCGGGGTACTGGGTCGAGGAGGCGCTTGACGAGGTCTTCGGCATCGACGTGCCCTTCGGCCCCGAAACTGCGGACGAGCTGTTCGACTCCATCGGGGCGAACCTCGCCCGGCCCGAGTTCCGGCCCCGCGCACTGTTCGAGCGGTTCCGGATCGAGTTGATGGCGACCACCGACGACCCGCTCGACGACCTCGCGCCGCACGCGGCCCTCGCGGCATCCGGTCTCGGCGGACGCGTCGTCCCGACCTTCCGGCCAGACAAGTACATCGACCCCGACGCTGCCGGGTTCGCGACGGCGGTTCCGGCCCTGCTCGCGGCGACCGGGTATCCGGCGACCTTCGAGGGGTATCTGCAGGCATTAGAGGCGCGACGCGAGCACTTCGCGCGGCACGGAGCGGTCTCGACGGATCACGGGGTCGAAGAGCCGTTCACCGCAGATCTTGACGCCGCCGACGCCGAACGGCTCTTCCAGTCGGTGCGCCGAGGGTCCGCCGACGCCGCTGACCGTCGCGTCTTCCGTGGGCACATGCTGCTGCAGATGGCCAGGATGAGCGTCGACGACGGTCTCGTCATGACCCTCCACGCTGGAGTGCTGCGCAACCACAGCTCGTCGACGTTCGAGCGATTTGGCGCCGACACGGGGCACGACATCCCGGTGCCGACGTCGTTCACCCGGGGGCTCCGCCCGCTGCTCGAGCGGTTCGGGCTGGCGAAGGACTTCCACCTGGTGCTGTTCACAGTCGACGAGACGACGTTCTCGCGCGAGCTCGCGCCTCTCGCCGGGTTCTACCCCGGCGTGTACGTGGGGGCACCGTGGTGGTTCCTCGACTCGCCCGACGCCATGGGCCGGTATCGCGCGGCCGTCACCGAGACCGCCGGCTTCTATCGCACGTCGGGCTTCATTGACGACACCCGCGCGTTCCTCTCCATCCCTGCGCGGCACGACACCGCGAGGCGTGCGGATGCCGCGTTCCTCGCGGACCTCGTCGTCGCCGGCCGACTCTCCATCGGCCACGCCGAGCGCATCGCCGACGACCTCGTCAGCGCCATCCCCCGAGAGGTGTTCAAGCTGTGACCGACTTCATAGTGCCGGAGCTGCTCTCGAGGGCGGCTTCGCCATCAATTACCCCGACGCCACCGGTGCGCATCGTGCACCTCGGTCTTGGCGCATTCCACCGCGCCCACCAGGCCTGGTACACCTCTCGGGCGGTGGATGCCCACGAGTGGGGGATCGCCGCCTTCACCGGGCGGAGCGCCGAGCTCGCCGAGCGGCTCGGTGCACAGGATGGCGTCTACACGCTGATCGAGCGGGGGCCCGCAGGGGACCGGTTCGAGCTCGTGTCGAGCATCGTCGAGGTGCACGCCGGTGACGACGTCGATCGCTTCGCCGAGCTGCTCGCCGACCCACGGGTCGTGGTGCTGACCCTCACGATCACCGAGGCGGGCTACCGCCTCCGCGGCGACTCGACCCTCGACCTCGACGACGCGGGCACCGTTCACGATATGGCGGCGCTGACGGAGCACCTCGCGTCGGACGGGGCATCCGCACCGCTATTGACGACAGCGCTGGGGAAGATCGTGCTAGCGCTCGACGGGCGTCGCCGGCTGGGCGCTCCGACGCTGGCGATCGTGCCATGCGACAACATTCCGGGCAACGGACAGGTGCTGGCCGCGGCTCTCAGCACGCTGACGCACCGGGTCTCACCGGCTCTCGCCGAGTGGATGACGACGGGCGTGAGCGTCGTCTCGACCTCGGTCGACCGCATCACCCCCCGCGAGACGCCGACGGATGCCGCGACCGTACTCGACGGCACCGGACGGGTCGACCGTGCCCCCGTCGTGACGGAGGCCTTCTCCGACTGGGTGCTCAGTGGGGACTTCCCGTCCGGGCGGCCCGGGTGGGAGACCGCCGGGGCCCGCTTCGTCGACGACATCGAGCCGTGGGAGGCGCGCAAGCTGTGGCTCCTCAACGGCGCGCACACGCTGCTCGCCGCTCTCGGCCCGCTACGCGGGCACCACACGGTGGCCGAGGCCGTCGCCGACCCGGTCTGCAGATCCGCCGTGGAGACGCTGTGGGACGAGGCATCCCGCCACTTGCCCGATCTCGAGCTCGACTCCTACCGCGACGCTCTGCTCGCCCGCTTCGAGAACCCCCGCATCGAGCACCGGCTCGCCCAGATCGCCCTGGATGCGGAGACCAAGCTGCGCCACCGCATCGTGCCGGTCGCCCTTCGGGAACGCGCCGCCCGACGCTCGGGATCGGGGTGCGCGCTGGCGGTCGCCGCCTGGATCGCGGCGACGAGTCGCGACGCCGAATCCGCCGGGTCCGCTCCGGTGGGCTCAGACGTCACGCGGTCGGCGATCGCCCGCCTGGACCTTGGCCTCGCCGGAGACGAGAGCTTCGTCGACGAGGTGGGACGCGCGGCTAGGCGTCTGATGCTGCAGGAGGAACGGGGATGACCGGGGCGGGGGCCACGATGCCGGTGTCGACGGTGTCGCCCACATCCGCAACCAGGAGATCGAGCAGCGCGTCGATCGAACCGCTGATATCAACGCCCTCCTTGTCGAAGAGCCACTGATGGCGCACCCCGTCGGTGAACGCCAGCAGGATCACCGCCAGCGCCTCGGGGGTAAGATCCGCCGTCAGCCGATCCTCGTCGCGGAGGCGCCGGAACATCCTCGCGTAGAAGCTCCGGATGCCGGCGTATCGCTCGGCGAGGGCTTTATGCGCGGGATGCTCGGCGACCGACGCCTCGCCCGAGAGCACCGCGTCGAGCTCGAGAAGACCGAGCGGAGTCGTGAAGGGGGAGTTCGTGCAGGTCGCACTGGTGAGGTAGAGCCGGGCATCCGCATCGGTGCTGCCGGGGTCCGCGCCGAGATCCTCGGCGATCTGGTGATCCCGACGCTCGATCACGGCCAGCAGGAGATCCTCCTTGGTGGGGAAGTGGTGCAGGAGACCAGTGTGGCTCACGCCCGCACGGCGGGCGACCCCGGCCATGGTCGCCGCGTGGAACCCCGTCTCGGCGAAGACCTCCATGCAGCACTCCACGATGCGCCGCCGGACCTGCTCGGATTTCGCGTAGGAGCCGCGTTCCCCGCCCTGGGGCATGGTGGCGTCCTTTCCGCAACGAAATTAGTAACTGGCTAGTAGTTTCATGCTAGCTTATGGCAACCGGTTACCAAGGATGGATCGACGATGACCACTTTCCCTGACGGCTTCCTCTGGGGGGCGTCCTCCGCGCCGCACCAGATCGAGGGCAACAACGTAGGCAGCGACTTCTGGGCGAACGAGGGCCGGGTGCCCGGCATGGAGTTCAGCGGCGATGCCTGCGACAGCTACCACCGCTACCCCGAGGACATGAGGCTGCTGGCGGATGCCGGCTACACGTCGTACCGGTTCGGCGTCGAGTGGGCGCGCATCGAGCCCCGCCCGGGGATGATCTCGAATGCCGAGCTCGCACACTACCGCCGCATGATTGACACGGCGCTGCAGCTCGGACTCACCCCGGTCGTGACGCTGCACCACTTCACCAATCCCCGGTGGCTCGCCGACGAGGGCGGCTGGCTGTCGGACTCCACGGTCGATCGCTTCACGGCTTATGCGGAGGCGGTGACCGGCATCCTCGACGGCGTCGAGTGGGTCGCGACGATGAACGAGCCGAACATGCTCGCGATGATGACCGGGATGTCGCGCAGGGTCGCCGATCCCAAGGCGACGAAGAAGTGGATGAGCCCGACGGTGGAGGGCGAGGCCGGTGCGGCGGGTGCGCGCCCCCAGCTGCCCCCGCCCGACCTCGAGGTTGGGCAGCGCCTCATCGACGCGCATCACGCGGTGCGCGACCTCGTGCGCAGCCGCACCGGCGCGAAGGTCGGATGGACTGTCGCGAACCGGGCGTACGAGGCGCTGCCGGGCGGCCAGGAGAAGGCGGACGAGTTGAGCCGCATCTGGGAGGACGTGTACCTGGAGGCGGCGAGAGGCGACGACTTCATCGGCGTGCAGTCCTACTCGACCTTGACCGTCGGGCCCGACGGCCTGGTGCCGCATGAGCCGAAGTCTGACGACACCCTCGTCGGCACGCCCTATCGCCCAGACGCCCTCGGCATCGCCGCCCGCCATGCCTGGGAGGTCACCGGCGGAGTGCCGATCCTGGTCACCGAGAACGGAATCGCCACCTCCGACGACACGCAGCGCATCGCCTACACCGAGGGAGCGCTTGAGGCACTGGCCGGGGCGATCGCCGACGGCATCGACGTGCGCGGTTACCTGCACTGGACTCTCCTCGACAACTTCGAGTGGGGCCACTGGGCGCCGACCTTCGGCTTGATCGCCGTCGACCGCACCACCTTCGTGCGCACGCCCAAGCCGAGCCTCACCTGGCTCGGGTCCGTCGCGAAAGACAACGGCGCGGCCGTAGGAGCATCGCGCCCGTGAAGGCTCAGCGGTGGGCGGTCGTCGGCACTGGGAGGATCTCGCAGAGCGTCGTGCCGGATCTCGCATCCGTCGACGGCGTCGAGATCGTGCTCTTGCACGGCCGTGATGCCGAGAGGACGGAGCGGTTCGCCGATGAACACGGCATCCCCTCCTGGACGACCGACTACGACGCGGTGCTGGCGGATGCCTCCGTCGACGCGCTCTACCTCTCGACGCCGTTCGCGACACACGCGGGGATGACCCGGCGGGCGCTCATCGCCGGCAAGCACGTGCTGGTGGAGAAGCCGATGGCTCTGAACGCCCGCGAGGCAGACGAGCTGTTCGCCCTGGCCTCGGAGAACGGCGTCTTCCTGATGGAGGGGATGTGGATGAAGTTCAATCCCGCCTTCCGCCGACTCCACGAGGAGATCGCCGCGGGGCTCATCGGAATCCCCCGCAGCGTCCGCGCCGGATTCTCGGTTCCCTTCCCGAAGGACGGCGGCAGCCGATGGGACGTGGCTCGAAGCGGCAGCACGCTGCTCGACCAGGGGATCTACCCCGTGACTCTCGCGCACACCGTGCTCGGTGAGCCGACCACGATCCACGCCACAGGGTCCGTGCGAACCGACGGGCTCGACACCGAAGCGCATTTCACCCTTGAGTTCGACGGGGGAGCCTTCGCCCACGGTGCGTGCGGCATGCTCGGCTTCGCCGACCTGTCGGCCTCCATCAGCGGCACCGCGGGATGGATGACCCTTCCCGCTCCGTTCTGGTCGACAACCGCCCTCGAGCTGCACGCCGGCACCGCGGAGGCGATCTTCGTGACACCGACGCTGCTGGCGCTCGACAAGGAGGGGAACGGCTACGTGCCGATGCTGCGCGCCGTCGCGCAGGCAATCGACGACGGCCTGATCGAGCATCCCGTTCACTCCGCGTCCGACACGGTCGCCGTGTTCCGCACCCTCGATTCCCTCAAAAAACTGCTCGTCGCCGCGGGCCAGGACCAGGAGACATCATGACCATCCTCGAAGCCGAGACCCCTCCCGGGACCGCGACGACCACCCGTCCGGCACCGAAAGAGCGGGAGCCCATCCACGCGATCCGGCGTGCACCGAGCATTTCCCTCGACGGCAGCTGGCAGTTCCAGCTGCTGCCGAACCCGGCCGCGCCGCGTTCGGAGGCGTGGGAGCAGGCGGAGGTGCCCTCGCTCTGGACGATGACGTCGGAGGTGGACCGACCGTTCTACACGAACGTGCCGATGCCCTTCGACGAGGTGCCGCCGATGGTCCCGGAGAAGAACCCGACCGGCGTCTACCGGCGCACGGTCGAACTGGGCGTCGAGCCCGGGACGCGCGCGATCCTGCACGTCGGAGCCGCCGAGGGCCAGCTCACCGTCGTCGTCAACGGCGTCGCGTTCGCGCCGAGCACCGACTCGCATCTCGAGGCGGAGTTCGACGTCACGGATGCCATGCGCGACGGAGTCAACGAGGTCGAGCTGATCGTCGCCAAGTGGTCGGTGGAGAGCTACCTCGAAGATCAAGACCAGTGGTGGCACGCGGGGATCTCGCGCTCGGTCTGGATCTCGCTGGTGCCGAGCATCCGCATCGCCGACGTCGTGGCGCATGCCGAGTGGGACCACATCGAGGCGTCGGGAACGCTGTCTCTCGACGTCACGACCCACGGCCTCGGGCAGCGCACCGACGGCGGGTACCGGGTCAGGGTCGAGTTCCAGGGCGACTCGCACGAGAGGGACGTCGCGCCACGGGTCGCCGCCCCCACCCTCCCGAAGCCGGCGAAGGGGCGGGAGACCCGCCCCGCGCCAATGATGCCCGACGACTTCATGGACCTGCTGAGCATCCAGGCAGCGAGCGCGCCCATCCCGACCGAGTTCCGGGCCATGCCGAACATGAACGCGATGACCATGCCGAGCTTCGGCATCGCCGGCACGTCGAAGATTGCTATCGGCACGGTCGACGTCACGCCCTGGTCGGCGGAGCGCCCGACGCTCTACGGCGTCACGGTCACGCTGCTCGACCCGGACGGAGTCGAAGTCGACTCCGTCGCAGTGCAAGTCGGCTTCCGTACGGTGCGGATCGTCGGCAAGGACCTCCTCGTCAACGGTAAGCGCGTGCTCATCCAGGGCGTCGACCGGCACGACATCGACGACCGCACTGGGCGGGTGATCAGCCATGAGCGCATGCTGAACGAGCTCTCGCTGCTGAAGCAGTTCAACGTCAACGCCATCCGCACGGCGCACTATCCGAATGCTCCCGAGTTCCTCGACCTCTGCGATGAAATCGGCTTCTACGTCGTCGACGAGGCGGACGTCGAGGCGCACGGATTCGCGTCGATCATCCCCGACGACCCGCGATACCTCCCGCCGATCGTCGAGCGCGTGTCGCGCATGGTCGTGCGCGACCGCAACCACCCGTCGGTGATCGTCTGGTCGCTCGGCAACGAGTCCGGTCACGGCGCGGCCCTCACCGCGGCCGCAGCGTGGGTACGCGAGGCCGACCCGTCCCGCCCCGTCCACTACGAGGGCGGGATCTCCCTTGACTGGCACGGCGGGCGGGATGTGACCGACATCGTCGGCGCGATGTATCCGTCGTTCGCCGCTCTCGAGGGCTACGCGAACGACGAGCGAACCGACCGGCCGCTGATCCTCTCGGAGTACGCGTACTCACAGGGCAATGCCACCGGCGGGCTCGCCGAGTACTGGCGCATGTTCGAGACGATGCCGGCCCTGCAGGGCGGCTTCATCTGGGAATTCACCGACCACGCGCTCGACCCCGACGGCAGCGGCAGGCCGAAGTACGGCGGCGACTTCGGCGACGAGGGCCACAACGGGGCGACCATGCTGAACGGCATCGCCTTCTCGGATGCCACACCGAAGCCGGCGATGTACGAGATGCGGGGCATCTTCAGCCCGGTGAAAATCACCTCGGATGCCGCCTCCGCACTCGAGGGCGTCATACGCGTGCGCAGCCGGAGGCACTTCGCCGATCTGAGCGACCTCCGCTTCGACCTGGTGATCGAGACCCGCGCGGGGCGGACCGCTCCGGTCGAGGTCGAGGTCGCCCTCGCGGCAGGCAGCGAGGACACCGTCGCAATCCCGCCGTCGGTCGTGCAGCTTCTCGCGGGCGACGACGCGCTGGCGTTGTCGCTCATCGTGAGCACGGCGTCGGAGTCGATCTGGGCGACAGCGGGCACCGAGCTCTCCGTCGAGCAGGTGGTGCTGCCGCGCCGGCCGCTGCTTCTGCCGAGCGGCACCGCGGAGGTCGCAGTAACCGCGGACGGCACCGTCGAGCACGCTCTCCTTAAGAGCGGCCCGCGGCTGTGCCTCTGGCGGGCGTTGATCGACAACGACAGCTCCTTCGCGCTCGACAAGCGCTTCGTGAGGTCGGGCTTCTTCTCGCTGATCGAGCGCTCGGTCGACGTCGAGCGAGTCGGCGACGCGGTGGAAGTGATCATCCGCTACGGCACCGCCTGGGACGAGGAGGTCGTGCACGCCCGTCGCATCAGCGCCATCGACGGCGGATTCCGATTCGAGGAGCAGGTGACACTCCCCCCGGGAACCACCGACGGATTGCGCGTGGGCGTCGAGTTCGAGCTAGAAGGCGCCTACACCGATGCGAGCTGGGTCGGCCTGGGCCCGTGGGAGAACTACCCCGACCGCAGCGACTCCGCCCTGCACGGTCGATGGACGAGCTCGATCGACGACCTCGCGACCCCGTACTTGATTCCGCAGGAGAACGGCACGCGCGGCGGCATCGACGAACTCCAGATCTCGGGTGCGTCGGGCCTCGCGCGAGCGCGCTCGGAGCAGCCGCTACACGCGAGCGTGTCGCGGTTCACGGTCGAGGAGCTCGAAGAGACCACGCACTGGTGGAAGCTGCCCGAGAGCGAGCGCACCATCGTGCACCTCGACATCGCGCACCGCGGCGTCGGCACGGCCCTGCTGGGCCCCGACACCCGTCCCCGATACCGACTCCGAGGCGACCACTACACGTGGGCCTGGGATCTGACCTTCACCCCGAACGATTGAGGACCGACACATGTTGAAGCCGCAGGCAACCGCCACACGCGACCTGATCAACCTCGACGGAACGTGGCGATTCGCCATCGACTTCCCCGACCTGAACGCCCCCTGGAGCTCGGTGCTGCCGGGCGCGCTCGAGGCCGCCGTGCCTGCGAGCTTCAACGACCAGTTCATCGACTCCGCGATCCGGGGGCACGTGGGCCTGGTCTGGTACCAGCGCACGGTGCGGGTGCCCCGCGGCTGGCGCGGCGAGCGCATCGTGCTGAGGGTAGATGCCGCGACCCATGCCGGGTTCGTCTACGTCGACGACGCCCTGGTCGCCGAGCACGTCGGGGGATACACCCCCTTCGAGGCCGACCTGACCGACGTCGTCGAGGCAGGGCAGGCCGTCCGTCTGACGATCGGCGTCGACAACCGGCTCACCAACGTGACGATCCCGCCGGGCACGGTGACGACAGGTCCCGACGGCAAGGAAAAGCAGGCGTATCTCCACGACTTCTACAACTACGCCGGTCTCGCCCGCTCCGTCTGGCTCTACTCGACGCCGACCCTCCACCTCGACGACATCACGGTGACCACCACCGTCGACGGCTCGACCGGCCTCGTGCACTACACGGTCGACTCGACCGGTGGCGACGGCACGGGTGCCGCCGTGCGGGTGCGTCTCGCAGATGCCGCGGGCGTGACGGTCGCCGAGTCCTCGGGTGCATCCGGCACTCTTCAAGTGACCGACGTGCAGCTGTGGCAACCCGGAGCCGCCTACCTCTACGACCTCACCGCCGAGATCGTCGACGGCGACGAGGTCGTCGACGGCTTCACTCTCGCCGTCGGGGTCCGCACCGTTGAGGTGCGCGGCGAGCAGTTCCTTATCAACGGGGAGCCGTTCTACTTCACCGGCTTCGGCAAGCACGAGGACACCGCTATCCGGGGCAAGGGTCACGACGACGCCTACCTCGTGCACGACTTCCAGCTCCTTGACTGGATCGGAGCCAACTCGTTCCGCACCTCGCACTACCCCTACGCCGAGGAGGTACTCGACTTCGCCGACCGCCACGGCATCGTGGTGATCGACGAGACCGCCGCGGTCGGGCTCAACCTCGGCGTCACGGGCGGGCTGTCCGGCGCTCCGGTCACGCCGACCTTCGCCCCCGACGGCTGCAACGACCAGACGCAGGCCGCTCACGCGCAGCACATCCGAGAGTTGATCGCGCGCGACAAGAACCACCCCAGCGTCGTCATGTGGTGCGTCGCCAACGAGCCGGCGTCGAACGAGGACGGCGCGAGAGAGTACTTCGAGCCGCTGATCGCCCTCACCCGGGAGCTCGATCCGACGAGGCCGGTCACCATCGCCGAGGTCATGTTCGCCACCTTCGAGAACGACAAGGTCGCGGATCTCCTCGACGTCATCTGCCTCAACCGCTACTACGGCTGGTACGTCGCGATCGGCGATCTCGAGACCGCGGAGAAGTACCTCGAGCACGACCTCCGCGGATGGGCCGACAAGTACGGCAAGCCGATCATGATGGCCGAGTACGGCGTCGACACGCTCTCAGGGCTGCACTCGCTGTGGAACGTGCCGTGGACCGAGGAGTACCAGCGCGACTACCTCGCGATGCATCACCGCGTCTTCGACCGCACCCCCTCGTTCGTCGGCGAGCAGATCTGGAACTTTGCCGACTTCCAGACGACCGTCGGCATCCATCGCATCGACGGCAACAAGAAGGGTGTCTTCACCCGCGACCGCAAGCCCAAGTCGGCCGCGCACGGACTGCGCGACCGGTGGAGGGGCCTCCAAAACCGCAAGCCCGGAACGGAGCACTCGGCATGATCATCGACAAGGCGGAAGTCATTGTCACGAGTCCGGATCGCAACTTCGTGACTCTCAAGATCACGACCGACGACGGGCTCACAGGGCTCGGGGATGCGACCCTCAACGGGCGCGAGCTCGCCGTCGTCGCATACCTGACGGAGCACGTCGTGCCGCTCCTGATCGGCGCCGACGCCTCGAGAATCGAGGACACCTGGCAGTTCCTCTACCGCAGCGCCTACTGGCGTCGGGGCCCCGTCACCATGGCGGCGATCGCCGCGGTCGACATGGCGCTCTGGGACATCAAGGGCAAGGCGGCCGGGATGCCCGTCTACCAACTCCTGGGCGGGGCAAGTCGTACCGGCCTCATGGCCTACGGGCATGCGTCGGGGAAGACGAACAACGAGCTCTTCGACTCCGTGCGCGAGCACCTCGAGGCGGGGTACCGCTCGATCCGCATCCAGACAGGTGTGCCGGGCCTCAAGTCCATCTACGGCATCGCCTCGCAGGCGGAGGGGATGGCGGATGCCGAGCTCCGCTACGACCACGAGCCGGCACGTCGGGGCACGAAGCCGACAGAGGAGGACTGGGACACTCGCGCCTACCTCACCCACCTGCCCGGAGTGTTCGAGGCCGTGCGCAACGAGTTCGGCCCGGACATCCCCCTGCTGCACGACGGGCACCACCGGATGACGCCGATCCAGGCGGCGAAGCTCGGCAAGAGTCTCGAGCCGTACGACCTCTTCTGGCTCGAGGACTGCACCCCGGCTGAGAACCAGGAGGCGCTCCGCCTCGTGCGACATCACACCACGACGCCGCTCGCGATTGGCGAGATCTTCAACACCGTGTGGGACTTCAAGGACCTGATCCGCGATCAGCTCATCGACTACGTGCGAGGTGCGGTGACGCACATGGGCGGCATCTCGCCACTCAAGAAGACCCTCGACTACGCCGCGATGTATCAGATCAAGTCCGGAATGCACGGACCGACCGACATCTCGCCAGTCGGGATGGCTGCCGCTATGCACCTGGGGCTCGCGATCCACAACTTCGGGATCCAGGAGTACATGCCGCACGGCGCGAAGACCGACCAGGTCTTCGAGCAGTCGTTCACCTGGTCGAACGGCCTGCTGCATCCGGGCGAGAAGTCCGGTCTCGGCGTGGAGCTCAACGTCGACGAGGCCGGGAAGTACCCGTACGCGCAGGCGTACCTCCCGTACAACCGCCTCGCTGACGGAACCGTCCACGACTGGTGAGAGTACGACTGGTGAGGGTGGATTGGTGAAGGTTCTGACGCATGGCCGATAGACGGAATGTCGACGTCGGAGACGACCTGAGTTCCGCGCCGCCCGGTATGACCGTGGCCAATGCGGCAGTAGCGGGTGCAGCCGTGCCCGGAGCGACCGTCACCCAACCCGATCCGCCGGCCGAGACCCGGCCGGTCGTCGACCAGGACCCAGTGTCGTGGCTGACGATCACCCTCATCGTGGTCGCCGCCTTCGGCTCCGGTCTCGCACTCGTCGTGCCGATGGCGTTCTCCATGGCGCTGCGCCTGACGGAGCTCGCCCCCGGGAGCGAGCAAGTGCTCGGCTACATCTTGGGAGTCGGTGCTCTGTGCTCGCTCGTCTCGGCACCCTTGACCGGTATCGTCAGTGACCGCACACGATCCCGATGGGGAAGACGCCGACCGTTCACCGTGCTCGGAGTCGCTATCGGTCTCGCCGCGGTGCCAGTGCTGGCGTTCGCCCCTAACGCCATCGTGCTCGGAATCGGCTGGATGCTCACCTCCGTCGGATGGGGGACGGCGGGGGGCTCGATCGGCAACCTGCTAGCGGATCGCCTACCGGAGAGCCAGCGAGGGAAGGTCTCTGGACTAACCGGTCTTGCAGGCCAGGTCTCTCCCGTACTCGGGATCCTCCTCGCCGGACAGTTCACGGGGGACGCCCTCCTGCTCTTCCTCGTGCCGGCGACGGTCGGTGCGGTGATGGTCGCGTTGTTCATCCTCTTCGTCCCCGAGGCCGATTCCCGTCACCTCACCTTCAAGAATCGCCTCACCTTCCCACGCTTCGCTAAAAGCCTTCTGTTCCGCCCGCGTGACCACCCCGCCTTCGCCTGGGCGCTGGTCGGTCGATTCTTTTTCTTCTTCGGTCTCTTCTTAACGGTCGCGTACGGAACCTACTTCTACGCGCAGCGCCTCGGCGTGCCGGTCGCCGAGGTTTCGTCGGTCATGGCCGTGATCTCCGCGTCTGGCGTCCTCTCGGCGGCCCTGGGTTCACTGGGGGGAGGCTGGGTATCGGATCGCTTCGGGACCAGACGAAGCTGGGCGGCGGCGTCAACCATGATTTTCGCTACCGGATGCGTCGTTTCCGCGTTTTCCTGGACCTTCCCGATGCTGGTGACGGGCGCGCTTCTCACCAACCTCGGGATCGCCGCGTTCGGCTCGGTCGGTCAGGCCCTCATCCTCGACGTCCTACCCTTCCGCGAGACCGAGGCGGGGCGGTTCCTCGCCATCACCTCGTTCTCGCAACGCATTCCAAGCGCCATCGGACCTCTTGCAGCCCCCCTGCTCCTGGGTCTTGCGCCCTCCGACGAGACCCAGTACCTAGTGCTCTATCTCTCCGCGGCGGCGCTCGCCCTCCTCGGCGGCGCGGTGACGCTGACGCTAGCGACCGAACGTGATCGAATGGACCCGAAGATCACCTGACATGAGATGACGTCAACGGCCGGCGAACTCTGACCCCTTTTTCTAGGTGCACGCGATCAGCTCGTGGGAACCAAATAGCGTGAGTCTCCATCAAACCCAGGGCGCTTGAATCCGAGGCCCTAGGCCTAGACCCAGGTCTCAGCGCGATACTCCGCCTTCACACGGCGGACCGTGCCGGAACGTCCGCGAAGGATAATGCTCTCCGTCTTGATGAGTTGTCCTTCACTACGGACGCCGCGAAGGAGTCCACCGTCGGTCACTCCGGTGGCGACGAAGTACGTGTTGTCACTGCGGACGAGATCGTTGGCGTGCAGGACGCGATCGAGGTCATGTCCGGCGGCGAGGGCACGATGACGCTCCTCGTCGTCTTTCGGGAGCAGGAGCGCCTGGATAACGCCGCCGAGGGCCTTGATCGCGCAGGCGGTGATGATCCCCTCAGGGGTACCGCCGGTACCGACGCACATGTCGATTCGGGAGTCATGACGTGCCGCATTGAAACCGCCGGCGACGTCGCCGTCCGGCAGAAGACGCGTGGTTGCTCCCGACGCTCTGATGTCATCGATCAATTGAGCGTGTTGAGGACGATCGAGGACCGCGATGCGCATCTGGTCGATGGGCTTGCGCTTGGCTCGCGCGAGGGCGCGGATGTTCTCGCCGATCGGCCGGCGGATGTCCACGACTCGAACGCCTTCGGGACCGGTGACGAGCTTGTCCATGTAGAACACGGCGGTGGGGTCGAACATCGAGCCGCGATCCGCGACGGCGATCATCGAGAGCGCGTCCTGACGTCCGGCAGCGGTCAAGGACGTTCCGTCGATGGGGTCCACGGCGATGTCGCAGGGGGGTCCCGATCCTGAGCCGACCAGTTCGCCGTTGAACAGCATGGGCGCGTTGTCCTTCTCGCCCTCGCCGATCACGATGAGCCCGGAGAAATCGACGGTGCCCAGGAACGCTCGCATGGCATCGACGGCTGCGCCGTCGGCGGCGTTCTTGTCGCCCCTGCCTATCCAGGGCATCGACCAAACGTGGGTGCTCGTGGCCGTCGACACGGTCGTTTGGTGCTCGGCCTGTCCCGCGCGGCAGCGCGCGAGTAGGGACGGTACAACATCCGGGTCGTCACCCTGTGCCCGAAGACTGGATACGGGTCACAACATCCAGGCTGACGGCTGGGCACTGATCACCGCATGACGCACCGTAGTCGGACGCAGTCGGGCGTGTTCTCGCTTGCTCGCACCGAGCTCTGGACCCGGAACCCGCACGCGGGCCGAGTGCCGAAGCACCGGACTCGGCAATCGGATGCATAAGCTGTCCTCCGTGGACGGCATCGTGCGAGACGACGCGACAGGCAAGCGCGTCGGGATCCGCGACGTGGCGACGCTCGCTGGCGTCTCGCGGCAGACGGTCACCCGGGCGATGAACGACATGTACGGGATCAGCGATGAGACGAAGACCCGTGTGCTCGAGGCTGCGCGGGCTCTCAAGTACCGGCCGAGCCGTTTCGCGCGGGGGCTGGTGAAGCAGGAGTCGCTCACCCTCGGCCTCGTCGTCATCGACCTGATGAACCCCTACTACGCCGAGTACGCCTCCCGGACGATCCATATCGCCGCGCAGTACGGCTGGACGGTGCTCGTCCAGGAGATCGGCCGCGACGAGCAGAAGGAGCATCGCGCTCTGCGCCTCCTCGCCGAGCAGGTGGACGCGATCGTCGGTTATCTCCTCGCGGGCGACGAGGTCCTCGACGAGCTCATCGGTGATATCCCCGTGGTCCGGCTCCTCGACCGCCAGGTCGGTGTGCGTCACCCCTGGATCCTCACGGACCATACGGCGGGCATCGCCGCCGCGCTCGACCACCTCGTCGCAACGGGCCGGCGGCGGATCGTGATGATCGATTGCCCGACCGACTCCGGGACGACCTCGCCGCGCGCCCGGACCTTCGAACGCCTCGCCGGCGAACGCGGACTGGAGTCGCGGGTGCTGCCGCTTCCCTCAGCCAACGAGCCGACCGTGGAGGCGGGGCGAACCGCGGTCGAGGGGCTCCTCACCGAGGTGCACGACGTAGACGCGATCTTCGGTTTCAACGACGTCGTCGCGCTCGGGGCGTTAACCGCTCTGCGCGAGCGGGGCGTTGACGTTCCGCGGGAGTGCGCCGTCATCGGGATCGACGGACTACCCTTCGCAGCATGGTCGCACCCGCCGCTGACGACGATCGCGGTCGACATCGAGCAGATCGCCCGCAGCGGTTTCGAGGCGATCCGGGCGGTGGTCGCCGGAGGATCGACAGGGACGCACCTCCGCCCCGACGCCGTCATCTCGCACGAGCTCGTTCTACGCGAGTCGTCCGCTCGCTCAACATTCTGAACCGTCCGGTCGCCTGACCCCTCGAGGGCGGGGTACCCCGCAACGGCCTGCCACGACCTTCACTCGCCTCCGGCTAACCGTCGTCGATTGCCCGTCTACAGGCGCGTGAACGCGTGGCAATCGTTTGACAGAGTGAGCAGCCGAACATAAAGTCGTGACCGTTCACGAACCGCTTCATCGGCAGCTCGGGACTCCATGACCGTCGTTCAAAGGTGAGGACACATGAGCACTTCCGTACGCCCCTTCGCAGCCTTCCCCCCTCGTCACCGCTCTCGATCGAGCGTGGCGACGATCTCCCTCCTGGCCGCTTCAGCCCTCGTCCTCTCGGGGTGCAGTTCCGAGGCGAGCGGGGGCGGATCGGACTCGGGCGGCCCCGTCGAGCTGACGATGATGAACCACTCCCGCGGCCAGGAGGCCGCCCTCCAGCAGCTCGTCGCCACCTACGCCGAGGAGACGGGAGTGACGGTGACGCTCGACACCCCCGGACCCGCCGACTACGTCTCGAAGCTCCAGTCCAAGGCGCAGTCCGGCAGTATGCCCGACGTCTTCACGGCCGTCGGCCCCGCTGACATGGCGCCGTACTACAAGGCGGGCTGGGCTCTCGACCTCAGCTCCGAGCTCGAGAGCGGCTGGAAGGACGAGTTCACTCCCGCCGTCGTCGAGATCAGCGCCTGGGAGGACGGCAACGCCCTCGACGTCCCGGCCGGCACCTACGCCGCCTACTGGGAGATCGCGACCTACGGCGTCTTCGTCAATCCCGACACGTCGGGCATCGATCCGGAGGCTCCGCCGACCACCATCGGCGAGATGACGGACCTCCTGAGCGAGTCGGCCGGAGGGGGCAACGGATTGTTCTCAGTCGCCGGCTCGCTGGCGCCCACCTTCGTCCAGTCGTACGCCTCCAACTGGCTCTCCGACGAGGAGATCAACGACACCCTCGGTGGCGACGCGAGCTGGGAGAGTGACGGCTGGCGGAACACCTTCGAAATCTTCACCGATCTGCGGGACGCCGGCGTCATCGCCAACAACGCGCTCCCGACCGGTTCGGACGACAACACGGCCGTCGAGAAATCGTTCTTCAACGTCAAGGACACCGCCGCGATCTTCGACGGCTCGTGGGCGACCGGCGTCGCTACCGCGACGGCACCCGACTTCACCTCGTACCGGACGATGTCGCTGCCCGCCGCCGACGACGGCGACCTTGCGCCCCGCGCTCCCGCGATCGCCGGCCGTGGCGCCGCTGTGAACGCCAAGGGCAATCACGTCGAGGAGTCGCTCGCCTTCGTCAGGTGGCTGACCGAGAAGGACCAGCAGAAGGTTCTGATGGACACCGCCGGCCTCATCCCGACGAACGTCGAGCTCCTCGAATCCGGCGAGGCGCCGGATCAGGTCGCCGGCTTCGTCGACACCATCGGCGACGTGCAGGTCATTCAGAACCAGTTCACCGCCGATGTCGTCGACGCCATCAACCGCGGATCGCAGAGCCTCGTGCTCGGTGAGAAGACGGTCGATGAGGTGCTCGAAGAGGTCCAGAGCGCTCAGGACCGCAGCGCATGACAACGGCCGTCGTCGCGCCTCCTGCGTCGCGGCTCACGCCGCGGCGCGGGAGGTCGGCGTTCCGCAGGAACCTCGCCGGCTGGCTCTTCCTCTCACCCGCGGTGATCCTGATCGCCGCCTTCACCCTCGCGCCGTTCGCGCAGGCCATCCTGCTCAGCTTCCAGGAGTGGGACGGGATCAGCCCGGACACCCCGTTCGTCGGGCTCGAGAACTATCAGCGCGTGTTCGAGGACGAGATCTTCTGGGCGTCGATGAGGAACGTGCTCGTCTTCGCCGCCATCGGTTTCGTCGGAGGTGTGGGCATCGCCCTCGCCATGGCGATCGCGGTCAACAAGTCGACCCGCGGACGAGCGTTCTTCCGCACCGCGTTCTACCTCCCCGGTGTCTTCTCGGTCGTGGTCGTCGGGCTGATGTTCTCGTGGATCTTCAACCCCAGCGTCGGGATCCTGAATCGGATCCTCGAGGTGGCCGGCCTGTCCGAGCTCGAGCAGAACTGGCTGGGCGACCCCGCCTGGGCGCTGCCCTCCGTCGCCGCCGTCTTCGTCTGGTATCACTGGGGCTTCGCGTTCCTGCTCTTCCTGGCCGGCCTGCAGGACATCCCCGCGGAGCTGTACGAGGCCGCGAGCCTCGACGGTGCTCGCGCCTGGGCGCGATTCCGCTTCATCACGTGGCCTCAGCTGGCTCCCGTGACCGCGATCGTGACTCTGCTCACGATCGTCGGGGCGATGCAGATCTTCGGCACGGTGCAGGTCCTCACTAATGGAGGCCCGGGCTACAACACGATGGTGCCGACGCTCCTGATCTACTCCGAGGCCTTCACCAACCACCGGTACGGCACGGCCGCGGCGATGTCCGTGATCTTCGGCGGAGCCCTCGTGGTGCTCGCCGCCCTCCAGCTCTGGTACACCGCGAGGAAGGCACGAGCATGAACAACGATCCCGGCAGCAGCACCGATCTGCTCACCGAAGCCCGTGTGGCGTCGGCATCTCCTGTGCTGACCGCGCCCGATCGCCCGCGCGAACCCGTGGCACCCGGTCGGCGGCGGCGCCTCCGCGCCGACCAGGTCTCGCTGTACCTGCTGCTGCTCATCGCGACGGTGAGCGCCCTGTTCCCGATCCTCTTCCTACTCTCGGGCTCGCTGCAGTCGATCGACGAGCTCTACAGCGGGCAGAGCTTCTTCCCGTCGGATCCCCAGTGGGGGAACTACGTCACGGCCTGGGTCCAGGGCGATCTGGGCGCGTACCTGCTGAACAGCGCGGTCTACACGACCGCGGCCGTCATCGGCATCTTGATCATCTCGAGCATGGCGGGCTACGCGCTCGCCCGTCTGGAGTTCGCCGGGAAGGCGGTCTTCACGGGGATCATCCTCGCCGTCATGATCATCCCCGCCCCGGCGATGTTCCTGGCGCAGTACAAGCTGATGATCGCGTTCGGGCTGACCAACAACCGGATCGGGTACATCCTCATCCTGATCACGGCCGGTATCCCCGTCGCGACGCTGATCATGCGTGGCTTCTTCGTCTCGCAGCCGAAGGACCTCGAGGAGGCGGCGGCGCTCGACGGCGCCTCGCCCTTCGGGATCTTCTGGCGGGTCATCCTCCCGCTCGCGCGACCGGGCCTCGCGGCGGTCGCGGTCGTCCAGGGCCTCGGCGTCTGGAACGAGTACCTGATGGCGCTCGTGCTCTTCGACGACGACTCGCTCATGCCGATTCAGCGCGGGCTGACCAGCTTCGTCTCGGCGGAGACGCCGCAGCAGCAGATCCTGCTCGCGGCGACGACGATCTCGATCGTTCCTGTCGTGGTCTTCTACCTCTTCGCGCAGCGGCACATCGTCAACGGCATCGGAGCGGGGGCGCTCAAGTGAGTGTGCTGCAGGGTCCGTTCGACACGTCGGGTCTGCACGCGGTCAACCGTCTGCCGATCAGCTCGCTGCGGCGGGACGCCGATCCCGTCCTCGACGAGGGCTGGCAGTTCCAGTTGCGTCCGAGCGCTGCGGCAGCGGACGGTACGCCGTGGGAACCGGTCACCGTGCCGGACCTGTGGACGATGCGAGGCGCAGGGGGCGAGCATCCGCACTACACCAACGTGCCGATGCCCTTCCCTGAGGCGTTCCCCGATCTCCCAACCAGCAACCCGATGGGCGTCTACCGGCGGGACATCGAGGTCGAGGGCCTCGGGGATCAGCGCCTGATCCTGCGGGTCGGTGCGGCCGAGGGATTCCTCCGCGTCGCCGTGAACGGTGTCAACGTCGGCACGAGTGGGGACTCGCACCTCGAAGCCGAGTTCGACCTCACCGAGCACGTGGTCCCGGGCGCGAACGTCCTCGAGCTCGCGGTCTCGAAGTGGTCGGCCGCGAGCTACCTCGAGGATCAGGACCAGTGGTGGCAGTTCGGGGTCTCGCGCCCTGTCAGCCTGCACCGGGTACCCCGGATCAGGTTGCACGATGCGGTCGTCGTCTCCGACTACGACTCCGAGACGCGACGCGGCCGACTGAGCGTGACGGTGCAGACGACCGGTCTGCGCGGCCGGGAGGAGCCGGGGTACCGGGCCCGGGTCGCCGTCCTCGGCGGCGAGCACCTCGTCCCCGTCGCGGCGCGGATGCCGACGCAGACGCTCCCGAAGCCGTCGCGGGATCGCCGCGTGCGTCCGCCGCAGCGGATGCCGGACGACTTCATGGACTCCCTGAGCATGGCCGCAGCGGGAGCCGAGCTCCCGCCCGAGTTCCGGGCCAACCCGGACGCGATGTGGTGGGTGACCCCGCAGCTGACCGCGCCGGGAGAGGCCGAGCTGGAGCTCGAGGATCTCGACGTGCCGCCCTGGTCGGCGGAGTCCCCGCATCTCGAGGATCTGCTCGTCGAGCTGCTCGACCCCGACGGCCGGGTCGTCGATGCCGCCAGGTGGCGGATCGGCTTCCGCCGGGTCCGCATCGCGGGACGAGATCTGCTGGTGAACGGCGCGCGCATCCTCGTGCAGGGGGTCAACCGCCACGACATCGATCCGACCACGGGCCGCATCATGAGCCGCGAGCGGATGCTCGCAGAGCTGTCGCTGCTCAAGCGCTCGAACGTCAACGCGATCCGCGCCTCCCACTACCCGAACTCGCCCGAGTTCCTCGACCTGTGCGACGAGATCGGCTTCTACGTCATCGACGAGGCCGACGTCGAATCGCACGCCTTCGCCTCGACGCTCGTCCACGATCCGCTCTACCTGACCGAGATCATCGAGCGCGTCGCGCGGATGGTGCTGCGCGATCGCACGCACCCCTGCGTGATCCTGTGGTCGCTCGGCAACGAGTCGGGCTACGGCCCCGCTCACGACGCCGCGGCGGCCTGGGTCCGCGGGACGGACCCGACACGACCGGTGCAGTACGAGGGCGCCGTCGCCTCGGACTGGTACGGCGGCCGGGCCGCGAGCGATGTGGTCTGCCCGATGTACCCCTCCTTCGCCAGCCTGCGCGCCTACGCGACCGACGACCGGGCGGATCGCCCGCTGATCACCTGCGAGTACGCCTACTCGCAGGGGAACTCGACCGGAGGCTTCGCCGAGTACTGGGAGCTCTTCGAGACGCTTCCCGGGCTCCAGGGCGGCTTCATCTGGGAGTTCCTCGAGCACGCGCTCGATCCGGACGGCGACGGCCGCAGCCTCTACGGCGGTGATTTCGGCGACGAGCCGAACAACGGCGCGACAATGCTCAACGGTCTGGTCGCCTCCGATCTCACGCCGAAACCCGCGCTGCACGAGGTGCGCGCCGTCTTCGCGCCCCTCCGCTTCGCCGCGTCCCCCGAAGAACTGCACGCCGGCAGGATCCGTGTGTGGAACAGGCAGTCGTTCGCCGATGCCGGTGCGCTGACCGTGCACCTGCGCGTCGAGCGCTCCGACGGTGGTTCCGGGGAGGAGACGATGCTCGACCTGCCGCCTCTCCCGGCGGGCTCCGAGGCGCGCCTCCCGCTCCCCGAGGTGGTGCTCGCCGCGATCCACGACCCCGCCGCGCTCGCCCTGACGGCGATCGTCAGGACCGGGACGGGATCGCTCTGGGCGCCGGAGGGGACGGAGCTCGCGCTCGATCAGATCGTGCTGAGGCGACCATCGACGGTCCTCCCGCGGGGGATCGGGCCGGCCGTCGTCGACGAGCGCGGTGACATCGTCGACCCGCTCCTGCGCTCAGGGCCGCGGCTCGAGCTGTGGCGGGCCCTCACCGACAACGACCTCTCGGCGGCGCTCGATCAGCGGTTCGTCCGCTCCGGGTTCTTCTGCCTCGATCCGATCGAGACGGTCGTCTCGCCGGGGGAGGAGGCGACCGAGGTGTCGATCGTCTACCGCGCCGCCTTCGGCGCGCGCGTCGAGCACCGCCGCCGCATCAGCAGGACGGAGGACGGCTACCTCTTCGACGAGGACGTCCGGTTCGCGAAGGGGACGCACGACCACCTCCGCGTCGGTGTCGTCTTCGAGCTGAGGGAAGGCTTCGACCACGCGGAGTGGACCGGCTTTGGCCCCTGGGAGAACTACACGGATCGCCGCAGCGGAGCGCTCCTCGGACGCTGGTCGGCACCGATCGACGATCTCGCGGTGCCCTACCTCCGCCCGCAGGAGAACGGCACGCGCAGCGGAGTGGTCGACCTCACGATGACCGGGGGGCGCGGCGTCGCGACGTTGTCGAGCGCGGCACCTCTGCACGTGAACGCGTCCCGGTACAGCGTCGACGAGCTCGAGTCCGTCGACCACTGGTGGGAGCTCCCCGTGCGCGAGGGCACCGTTGTGCACGTGGACGTCGCGCATCGAGGTATGGGCACCGGACGCATCGGCCCGGACACGACCGCGCAGCACCGTCTCGTGGAGAGCCGGTACCGCTGGCAGTGGCACCTGCTGCTGGCGGTGGGCGATGAGTGACCTCGAGACGCCGGGTGCCGGGCTCCCCGGGCACCTCCGGAGGGACGCGCGCATGATCGCGGCCGAGGAGGACTTCGGCAGTGCGCCACTGCTCCGGCGGACCGTCGCGCTCGAGTCCGGGCACGGGGCGGTCGTCGACGCGACGATCTTCGCGACCGCGCTCGGCCTTTGCGAGATCAGGATCGACGGCACGGTCGTGACCGAGGACGTTCTCACCCCGGGGTGGAGCAGCTACGAGTGGCGACTGCGCTACGCCCGCTGGGAGGTCGGAGCACTGCTGCGCCCGACCTTCGATCTCGCCATCCTCCTCGGCAACGGCTGGCACACGGGACGCCTCGGCTTCGTCGAGAAGCGCGCCCTGTACGGCGAGGAGCGCGCCGCGTGGCTCGTCCTGCTGATCCGGTACGAGGACGGACACGAGCAGACCGTCGTCACCGACGAGTCGTGGCGCTCCGGCCCGTCGGACGTCCTCGCCGACGACCTCTACGACGGCCAGACCATCGACGCCGGGCTCAGGGACGAGCCGTGGTCCGCGGGGACGCAGGATGCCGCGACGGGCAGACCCGTGGTCGCACTCCCGTTCGATCAGGGGCGACTGACTCCCTACATCGGCCCGCCAGTGCGCCGCCAGGAGGAGGTCGCACCGGTGTCCATCTGGGCCGCTCCGTCCGGCGCGACCCTCCTCGATTTCGGGCAGAACCTCGTCGGCTGGATCAGGCTGACGGTGCAGGGCACCCGTGGTTCGACGATCCGGCTCCGTCACGCCGAGGTCCTCGAGCACGGCGAGCTCGGGGTCCGTCCTCTCCGCACTGCGGCCGCGACGGACCGTTTCGTGCTGAGCGGGGGGCGCGACGACTTCGAGCCGACCTTCACGTTCCACGGCTTCCGATACGCCGAGATCACGGGGTGGGCGGGGAGCGCCGAGGAGCTCGCCACCGCCCTCACCGCCGTGGTGGTGTCGAGCGATCTGGAGCGCATCGGCTGGTTCGAGTGCTCGGATCCGCTGCTGAGCAGGCTGCACTCGAACGTCGTGTGGAGCATGCGCGGGAACTTCCTCGACGTCCCCTCCGACTGCCCGCAGCGCGACGAGCGCCTCGGCTGGACGGGAGACCTCTCTGCGTTCGTCGAGACGGGCGTCGTCCTCTACGATGTCGGATCCTTCCTCGAGGACTGGCTCGCCGACCTCGCCGTCGAGCAGCAGCACGCGGACGGCATGATCCCCCTCGTGGTCCCCGACAACTTCAAGCTCGAGAAGCGCTGGGGGATGACGGAGCGGATGAAGCAGCTGCCCTACCCGATCGCGGCGCTTTGGCACGATGCCGCGGCCTGGGTCCCGTGGGCGGCCTGGCGCGCCTACGGGCGGCGCCCCGCACTCGAGTCGGCTTACTCGTCGATGGCGTCGTACGCGCGGCGCATCGCGCTGGCCCTCGATTCGGACGGGATCCTGCGTGGCCTGCAGTTCGGCGACTGGCTCGACCCGGATGCTCCGGCCGACGAACCCTCGCAGGGGAAGGCCGATCCGTTCGTCGTCGCCACCGCGTGCGTGTACCGGTCGGCGCGAATCGTCGAGAGTGCCGCCCGTGAACTCGGGCGCGCGACGGACGCGGCCGAGTTCGCGGCCACCGCCGAGCGCATCGGCACCGCCTTCCGCCGCGCCTTCCTCCGCGGTGATCGCCTCGAGAGCGACGCACCGACCGTGTACGCGCTCGCCATCGCCTTCGGCCTGGTCGAGGGTGAGGCCCGGCAGGCGGCGGGCGATCGGCTCGCCGAGCTCGTCCGGGAGGCGGAACACGTCGTCACGACCGGGTTCGCGGGCACCCCCTTCATCGCGGGGGCGCTGACCGACACCGGGCACCTCGATGACGCGTACCGTCTGGTCCTGCAGACCGAGTGCCCGTCGTGGCTGTTCCCCGTGACGATGGGGGCGACGACGATCTGGGAGCGCTGGGACTCGATGCTTCCCGACGGATCGATCAATCCGGGCGAGATGACGAGCTTCAACCACTACGCCTCCGGTGCGATCGGGCAGTGGCTACACGAGGTCGTCGGCGGGCTCGCTCCGCTGGAACCCGGCTACCGTCGGATGCGGATCGCCCCGCGCCCGGGCGGGGAGCTGCGGCACGCGCGCCTCCGACTCCGCACACCTTTCGGCGACACGGAGGTGTCGTGGGCGATCGAGGGAGACACAATGACCGTCGACGCCACGGTGCCGCCCGGCTGCTCCGCGCACGTCGAGCTCCCGCAGCACCCCGATCCGCGCCCGTTCGAGGTGAGCGGAGGGGTGCACAGCTGGCGGTACACGATGCGGTCGGAGGGTCTCGCGCTCCGGTGACCCGGCCGAGCCTCGGCCGCGATTTCTGCCTCCTCTTCTCGGCGAACATCGTCTCGAGCCTGGCGGACGGGATCCTCCGGACCGCCGGGCCGCTGCTCGCCCTCGGGCTCACCGACGACCCGTTCCTCATCTCGGCGGTGGGAGCCGCGGTGATGCTGCCCTGGCTCGTCTTCGCCGTCCCGGCCGGGGCGATCGTCGACGCCGTCGACAAGCGCGCCGCGTTGGCCGTGGCGAATACCCTCCGAACCGTCGCAGCGGCCGCCCTCGCGGCCCTGTCGCTCCTCGGCGTGCTCGAGATCTGGAGTCTGCTCGTCCTGATCTTCATCCTGGGAATCGGCGAGACCGTCTACGACACCGCCACCCGTGCCCTTGTGCCCGGCATCGTCCCCCGCTCCTCCCTTGCACAAGCCAACTCGCGGATCGAGTCGTCGGAGATCGTGACGCAGACGTTCCTCGCCGGACCGTTCACCTCGACGCTACTCGCGGTCGCAGCTCTCATCCCGCTCGGTCTCAACGTGCTTGCGTTCGCTGTCTCAGCGGGGCTCGTCCTTGCGCTCTCATCGTCCGCCGGTCGTCGGCAGCCGTCGCCGTCGGCAACGCGAGGGAAGCGCGGCGCCGGCCTCGCGGGCGGCTTCCGTTTCATCTTCAGCAACCCGACGCTTCGGGTCCTGCTGCTGATTTCGATGGTCGTGAGCCTCTGCCAGGCGGTCGGGACCGGGCCCCTCGTCGTCTACCTCGTGCAAGGCTTCGGATTGCCGGAGCCGCTGTTCGGGCTGTTCATGCTGACCAGCGCCGCCGGCGCGGTCCTGGGATCCACCCTGGCGCCGAGGCTGCGGAGGAAGTTCTCGACCGGGCCGGCGATGGCGGCGGCGAACCTGCTGTTCACAGTGCCGATGATCGTCGTCGGGCTGGCACCGAACCTGTGGGTCGCTGGCACGGCACTGTTCGCCTCCTCGGTCGGGGCGATGTCGTTCGCGGTCCTGGGGCTGTCGTTCCGCCAGGGAATGATCCCCACGGAGCTGCTCGGCCGCGTCCACGGGACCTGGCGGATGATCCTGTGGGGTGCGATGCCGGCCGGCTCGCTCGCAGGCGGCATCCTGGCGCGAGAGGACCTGCACCTCCCGTACCTCGTGTCCGGCGCCGTCGCCACGGGTGTGGCGATCTTGTCCGCCGTCTTCATGTCCCGCCTGCGTGACGCCGACGAACTCGAGGACGGCCCTGCTACGAGCTGACGGGATGCTCGCCGTCTGTCGAGCCTCCTCCGGCGGCCCGCACCTGGAGTCGCGGCGGGGTGCTGCGGCTTCGGACTTCCAGGACGCGCAGGCCGGAGAGGATTAGCTCGAGGCCGAACGCGAATTCCTCCTCGGCGTCCGCTGCGAGGAACGGCGAGGCCGCCGTCGTCGCGGGGAACCGAGCCGAGTCGAGCTCGAGAGGTCTTCGGGGGGTCTCGCTCGTCGCCGCGCGCGACGGTCCCACCTGCGTCGCGAAGCCGATCACGTAGTGGGCGATCGTCGTGTAGACGCGGGCACCCGCGTCCGGCGGGAACGGGGTCGGCAGCAGTGCCGCGAGCATGGACTCGCGAGCGGTGAGGCCCGCCGGTCCGGATGGGATTCCCTCCACGAGCAGCGGCACGGCCCGGGGATGAGCGACGAGCGTTCGAAAGAAGGCGACGCTGAGCGCGCGGGTCCGTTCCAGCCAGTCGGCGTCCTTGGGCGAGGCATCGAGGTGCTCCGGGATCTCCGCGAAGACCCGGTCGAGCAGGAGATCGAGGATCTCGTGCTTCCCCGCGAAGTGCCGGTAGAGGGTCGCCGTTCCCGAATTGAGCCGTTCCGCCAGCTCTCTCAGGCTGAAGGCGTCGGGCCCGACGTCGTCCAGGAGCTCGAGGGCCGTGCTGAGGAGATGCTCCCGGGACAACGCCGGGCGGCCGCGGCGCCTCCGGGTCGTTCCGTCGGCTGGGTTTGGTGCCTTCGTATCGTCCGCCAAGCCGCTGCCTCCTGTTGTGTGAAACCTTTATGGCTACATCGTATCCATTCAGTATATGGTTACGACGTAACCGAAATGGAGAACAAACTATGCCGCAGTCCGACCTGGATGTACTGATTATCGGAGCGGGGCCTGCGGGTTCCGCTCTCGCCGCCGACCTCCTCCGCCGTCGCGTCACGGTCCGGATCGTCGATCGTGCCGAGCACAGCTTCGACGGCTCGCGGGCGAAAGGCGTGCAACCGAGGACCCAGGAGATCCTCGATGACCTGGGAGTGCTCAAGGAAGCGCGAGAGTTGGGCTCGCCGTACCCGCTCGTCGGACTTCATCTCGGACCCGTCACCGTCCCCGTCCGGATGCAGCCGAACCACCGGGCGACCAGCGACGTCCCGTATCCGAACGCGCTGCTTTTGCCGCAGGACCGGACAGACGCCGTTCTGCACCGGCTCCTCGAACGCGGCGGCGTCAGCATCGAGTACGGGAGTGCCTTCTCGACAATGAAGCAGGACTCCGCCAGCGTGACGACCGAGCTGACGACGGGAGAGGTAATACACTCTCGCTACCTCATCGGCGCCGACGGTGGCGGCAGCGCTGTCCGGCGGGCGGCCGGGATCACCTTCGTGGGCGAGACCGACCCGGCAGACCGCATGCTGATCGTCGATGCGAGCGTCGACGGCCTGTCGCGCAGGCGCTGGCACATGTGGCCGGGTCGGAGGGGGAGGGGCACCGCGGCGTGCCCGCTGCCCGACGGGACCCGGTTCCAGGTCATGATCCGGTTGCGAGCGGATGAGGAGGTGGACCTGGGGGACGAGGCGATCGCAGCGCGCTTCCGGCTGAGCACCGGACGACGCCTGCACGACATCACCTGGCGATCGGTCTTCCGCCCAAATGTGCGTCTCGCCGACCACTACCGTGCAGGACGAGTCCTCCTCGTCGGTGATGCCGCGCATGTCCACACACCGGCCGGTGGGCAAGGCCTGAACACGGGAATCCAGGACGCCAACAATCTTGGCTGGAAGCTAGGACAGGTGCTCGCAGGCGCGGACGACGCTCTCCTCGAGAGCTACGAAGCGGAACGACGGCCCGTCGCCGCCGACGTACTCGCGCTGTCGTCTGCTCTCTACGCGAAGCTCGGATCGTCCACGCCTCAAGCGTTACGGCGGGGAGACGCGGAGCGACAGCTCTCAGTTTCCTACTCGGGTGGGCCTCTCGCGCCGTCCGGAGGGGGAGCGACCGGCGCGGTCAGGGCGGGCGACCGGGCCCCGGATGCAGAGTGCGTCGCCGAAGGTGTCTCGCACTTGTTCGACGTCTACCGCGGACCGCAGTTCACCCTGCTCGCCTTCGGAGCGGCCGCGGAATTCGCTGCCGACTCACTTCCCTGGCCCGCGACAGGGGCCTCGCTGCGCGTCGTCCATGTCCGGCCGAAGGCGGATGGTGAGCTCAGGAGCCTGGAAGACACGACGGGAGACATCCATCGCCGATACGGGGTGACGGGAGATGCTCTGATTTTGGTCAGACCGGACGGGTACGTTGCGGCGATCGAAACGACGGAGTTCCCCGGTCGTATCCGAGAGGCACGAACGATACTGTCCCCTGTCTGACTGTCTCGCGGACCCGGAGTGCAAGACCGCGGTGAGTCTTCCGCCGCTGCAAGTCCTACTCGATGATGAGGGCGTCGAGCTCGAGCCCGTCGGGCGCACGGAACACGAGACGGACCTCGTGCAGCCCAGCGAGCGCGGGAAGCCTTTGGGCAGCGCCTCCCGCTACGAGGGTGGCGGCGTGGACATCGCCTAAGTGCACCTCGACCTACCGAGACCTCGAGCCACGAGGCGAACCGTCCACGGTACTTCATCCAATTCGAGGTACCGGAAGGTCGCCGAGTCGCCGTCCGAGATGCCGACGACTGCGTCCTCGCCGTCGACGGGGCGAGGTGAGCCGTGCCCGCGAGCTCGCGGGCGAGCGACGCGGGTAGGTGCTCCCCGACGGCGAGGGGCAATCCGGCACCCTGCGAGGGCATCAGCACCTTCGGGGTAGAACCGTCGGCGGCGAATTCGATCCGCTCGACGAAGGCCCGACGCATCGACGGGGAGTTCTGCGACGACCGGTGTAGAAGACGTACCACTGGCCGCCAAACTCCTCGATCGAGCCGTGGATGTTCCAGCTCTCCGGGTCGCACGGGGCGTTGTCGATGATCACACCACGGTAGGTGAAGGGACCGAGAGGGGAGGTGGAGGTCGCGTAGCCCAGGGTGGTCGCCGTGCCGCAGGAGGTCTCGCAGAACACGAGGTAGTAGAGATCCCCCCGCTTCCGGAGAGAAGACCCTTCGTGGAAGAAGTGCTCCGCCCCGCCACCGTCACGATCGAGTGCTCGTCGATCGTGACCAGGTCGGTGCCGACCCGCGCCGCGCTGGCCTCGAACATGCCCCATGTATAGATAGGCGGAGCCGTCCTCGTCGAGGAAGACGGCAGGGTCGATTCCGCTGATCGGAAGGCGCCGCGCCCCGCGGAACGACCCGGCAGGAGAAGCGGCGATCGCCACGCCCTCGCTGTCGTCCGAGAGGCAGAAGTACAGGTAGTAGCGCCCGTACTCCTCGACGGCATCTGGCGCGTAGAGAACGGGGTCGGTCGGCTGCCGCTCCTGGGTAGCGGCTCGGACCCCCGCCGCGAACTCCTCGAACGAGATGTCGGCCTGGTCGGCCGGGATCATCGCCCGGACGTAGTCGGGCACGTCGTTGAAGGACGTGCCGTCCAGGAAAAACCTGCCTCGGGCGCGCTCGATCACTGCCCACGGCACGTGCTAAGAAGCCGAACTCGGCCGTGGAGTCGACGTCCCCCACCTGCTGCACTCCGACCAGAAGATCGCTGCGCCGTCGCGGAGTAAAGCGAACTTTTCGGGCGTCAGAGTGAGCATCGAGGCCGGCGCCTGCTGTGCGCCGTAACGAGCGAGCACCGCACCCATCAGGCTCAGATTCGCAGCGAGGTGCTCGTGCATGCTGGTGTACCCGAGCTCCCTCGATGGAACGTCCCCGTGGGCAGCGGTGATGACGCTCATGGCGCTTCCTCTCGTCGGTTCCGCTTCCGTCCGACCTCAGGCGGACAGGAGTCGGGCCACCCAGGCGTTTCGTGTTGCCGCGGCCAGTTCGGCGAGAGGGGAACCGGAGATCAGGGCGTCCCAGCCGTGAGTGCCGCCGGGCCAGATGTGCAGCTCCGCGTTGCCCCCGTCCGCCCAGAGCCGACTCGCATACGACACGTTCTCATCGCGGAACACCTCGGCCGACCCTGCATCCAGGAAGGTTGGAGGAAGTCCGGAGAGGTCACTCGCGCGAGAAGGCGCGGCGTACTCGCTCACGTGGTCGGTTCCCCGTCGCTCGCCGAGAAGCGCTGTCCACCCGACCCGGTTGCTTCCCCGGTCCCACAAGCCGACACCGTCGAACTGCTGCGCGGAGACGGTGGAGTCGGTGTCGTCGAGCATGGGGCAGATGAGGACCTGCCCGAAGAGCTCGGGTCCGCCGCGGTCCCGCGCGAGGAGCGCGACTCCTGCAGCGAGACCGCCGCCGGCGCTCGCTCCGGCAAGGACAACCCGGGACGGATCGATTCCGAGTTCGTCGGCGTTCTCGATCGTCCACAGCAGCGCCGCGTAGCAGTCTTCGACGGGAACGGGGTCGGGATGTTCAGGGGCCAGGCGGTACTCGATCGTGACGGCGACCGCGTCATGAGCGTCGACCCACGGTGCTACCAGGGAGATGCCGGTCCTCCTCGTGCCCATCACCAGCCCGCCGCCATGGATGTGGAAGACGCCTGGACCGGTACCGGTGTGGTCGCGGCGGCGAAGGACGGTGACAGCCAGCTCCGCACCGCCGAAGCCCGGTGCTGTGTACTCCGACTCCACTAGGTCGAATCGGCTGATGTCCTCCGGCACGGCGTACTGGCGCATCACCGGGATCGACTCGAGCGTGAGCGGTGCGAAGATGCCGCCCTCTGCCATCGTCGCCAACGCGGCGGCCACCCCTGGGTCGTACGGCGGGCGCCGTCGCTCTGTCTCGGACCGAGAGTTCGTCGACTCCATCGTCATGCTCCTTATCGTTCGTGCGTTCTGGACCCGGGATCGGCCCGCAAGTGTGCGCGCTGACGGCGTCAGGCGCGCATGGTCGTTCCGCCGTTGATGGAGTACACCTGTCCCGTGATCCATTCAGCGGCGTCGGAGAGTAGGAACGCGACCGTGTTGCCGATGTCGGACGGGTTTCCGTTGCGGGGTGCGGGCGTCATCGCGAGAATCGTCTGGCGGAACTCGTCGGGCAGGTTCGCCTCCGTCTGAGGAGTGAGGACGAGTCCGGGGGAGACGGTGTTCGCGCGGACGCCCTCCTTGCCGTACTTCCGGGAGATGTGGCGCGTGAGGGCGGTCGCCGCATAGGCGACCTTGTCGGCCATGCCCGCGTAGACGGCCTCGGACGAGGTGTTCACGATCGATCCGCCGCCGGCGGCAATCAGATGCGGAATCGCGTAACGGGCCGTCAGCAGGTACCCGGTGAGGTTGACGTCGATCGTTCGCTGCCAGGCGGCGAGTTTGATCTCAACCACGTTGGTGTCGAGCTCGACCTGGTCGGGGTCGATGTTCGCGGCGACGTTAAAGAGCCCGTCGATCCGGCCGTACCGCTCGATCGCGAGATCGATGAGTGCCTTGACCTGCTGCTCGTCCGAGATGTCCAACGTCGTGGCGACGCCCTCTCCTCCGACGTCGACGGCGGCCTGCACCGTCCTCTCGGCCGGAGCGAGCACGACATCGCCGACGACGATCTTCGCGCCGCCGGCCCCGAGGATGCCCGCCGTAGCAGTCGCAATGCCGCCTGCTCCCGCGAAAACGATGACTTTGTCCTGCAAGCCGTCCATGAGGCCCTCCTTCGGGTGAGCGGCGGCTGTGCCGCTCGTGTCGTGGTACGTGGTTCGCGCTAAACGTACACCTCTGCACGCAAATGAGTACGGGTGACTCGATAACGCGCGAAGGCCCCGCCTCCGGGCCGATAGGTGCGAGATACGCTCTCTCCTATGTCGTCGTCAGGCAAGCGCGCACCGCGCATCGACGCGACGAAGAATCGAGAGCAACTGGTTGCAGCAGCACGGCGGGTCTTCGCTGAATCCGGCCCCGATGCGCCCCTCGAGGATGTCGCGCAGGCTGCGTCGGTAAGCAGGACGACCCTCTACCGCAACTTCCGCACTCGGGAACAGCTCATCGCGACGCTTCTCGAGGAGAACGTCACAGAGATCGAGAAGCACGCTGCCGCCCTTCACGGGTCCTCTCGCGGGATCGTGCTCCTCTTCGACTTCGTTCTGGATCAGCAGAGCGTCAACGGCGCACTCGTGCGAGTCCTGGTGCGAGCGGATGAAGCACCTCTGCTTGCCCTGTCGCGCCGGACGCGCGAGGCGTTCGGCCCACTGCTGGTCACCGGCTTGCGGGACGGCACGATTCACGCCGATGTGCAGATGGACGACGTGATGCTCGCTTTCTCGATGGCGGCAGAAGCCATCGCGGAGTCGGCCAGGACCGGCCGCCGCATGGACGACCGAGTGCGCGTCCTCCTCCATCGCGCCCTCTGGCGAGCGGAGCGGTGAACACGGACTTCGGCCACCGGTTCGAGAGCGACCACCTGCCGACCGTTGCTCGCTCCAGGATCACCCCTCGGTGCGAGCGCCACGTGCCGTCGACCGAGACGTCGCCACTCCTCGACCGCGGTCGTCGCCGGAGACCGGCTCGGGATCAGCCGAGCGAGGCGTTCGGTACTCGCCGTCCTCGCCCGCCCCGACGGGTTCGTCTCCCGTCCGGCCGCTTCTGAAGGCGGTGGACCCTCGGACGATCAGCGAGGTGGGCAATTCGATGCGGCTCCCGGGCAGCCCGGCCCCGTGCGCGGCCTCAACGACGAGATCCACCGCGACCGTCGCCATCTCCCGTAAGGGCTGATGGGTGGTAGTCAGGGGTGGGGCAGCGAAACGAGCTTCGGGCGGATCGTCGAATCCGACCACGCAGGCGTCAGTCGGGATGGACTTCTGCGCAAGATGCGCCGCGCGGTAAATGCTCGTGGCGATGTAGTGCGTCAGAGCGAAGACACCGATCGGAGTGTCGTGGCGCCGGAAAAGGTGCTGGACGAGCCAGGGCTCGGCTCTGCGCTCGGCCCAGGGGTAGCTGAGGACCACGACGTCGACGGTGGGATCGATCCGCTCGACGGCGTCGGTGAATCCGCGGACGCGCTCCCGGCCGAAGCGGAACCGCGGCTCGTCGGTCACGATGACCAGGCTCCTCAGTCCACAGGAGAGGAGGTGCGCGGCCGCGTCGAAACCTCCCTGCCAGTCGGTGGCGCCCACGCTGGTGAGGCCTGGCCGGACGTCGGTCAGAGGTTCGAGCAGCACGACTGGGATCCGCGCGCTCTCGAGGACCGACATCTGATCGGAGGTCGGATAGATCAGGCCGAGCACGACCCCGACGGAGCTGCGCGACCGAATCCGTTGCGGCCAGTCGTCGTCGGGGTCGTCCCGTTCGACGGTCAGCACCAGGTCGAATCCGTGGCGAGCGGCTGCGGTGCGAGCGCCGGTCGTGATCTCGTTGGTCCAGGGATCGTGGAATCTCCCCATAACAAGGTCGATCAGGTACGCGCCCTTGGTGCGAGGGCGCCCGCGCTTCTCGACTCCCGGCATGTAGCCGAGTGTGTGGGCTGCCTCGTGGATTCGGGCGCGCGTCACCGAGCTCGTCTCGCCGCGCCCCGCGAGGACCCGGGACACCGTCGGGACCGACACGCCGGCCCGCTCCGCTACATCGGCCAGGCGCACAGCCCGCCGCCTGGCGTCTCCGCCCCCAGGTATCGCTGCCATCGAGCAAGCGTAGCTTTATTGCGTAAATCAATCGACACGTTTTCTCGGCGGTGACAGGCTCATCGCAGTCGCTCGAACTACAAGGAAGTAGATGACATGCAGAAGAGAAATGTGCTCGTCGCCGGTGCCGTCTCGGCCGCCCTGGCCCTCATCCTCTCGGGGTGCACCTCCGGCGGGTCGGACGGTGGCGGCGATGCCGGGTCCGTGACCCTGGACTACTGGGCCTGGGCCCCCGGGAGCGCCGAGCTCGTCGCGGCGTGGAACGCGGAGCACCCCGACATTCAGGTCAAGCACACCGACGCGGGTGGTGGCACCGACTCCTCCGCGAAGCTGCTCACCGCGAGCCGCGCGGGCAACGCACCCGACCTCGCCGCAGTCGAGTACACGACCCTCCCGTCGCTGATCGTGGCCGATGTACCCCTCAACCTGACGGACGTCCTCACCGATGACGCGAAGGCCGCGTACACCGAGGGCACCCTCCAGCAGGTCACCTTCGACGGCCAGATCTTCGCCCTTCCTCAGGACGTCGGCCCGATGGCGCTGATGTACCGCTCGGACCTTCTAGAGCAGTACGGCATTCCCGTGCCGACCACGTGGGAGGAGTTCGGGGCGGCGGCCGAAAAGGTGAAGGCCGCCGACCCGACGGCGACTCTCGCGGCCCTGCCCGCAAACCAGACCGGATTCTTCGCCGGAGTCGCCACGCAGGCAGGGGCGAAGTGGTGGAGCGTCGAGGACGGCACCTGGACGGTCGGCATCGCCGACGACGCATCACTCGAGGTCGCCGACTTCTTCCAGAACCTCGCCGAGAAGGGCTACATCTCGACCGACGCCATTCTCACCCCGGAGTGGAACGCCGCGGCGAACACCGGCAAGGTGCTCTCCTGGCCGTCCGCGCTCTGGGCGCCCGGCGTGATCGAGGGCGTCGCCCCGGACACCATCGGCAAGTGGTCGATGGCGCCCCTGCCGCAGTGGACCGCCGGTGACGCCGCCGTCGCCTACCAGGGAGGGTCGGGAGTCATCGTGACCAAGGGCTCGGATCACCCGGAGGAGGCGGCCGAGTTCGCCGAGTGGATGAACTCCAGCAAGGAGGGCGCCGATCTCCTGCTCTCCGAGGGCAACATCTACCCGGCCGCGACCTCCGGTCAGGAGACCGCTGCGTCGAGTGAACCGCCCGCTCTGATGCCGCAGCAGACCGACTACTACCAGACGGCTGCCGAGATCTCCTCCGACACCATCCCGGTCACCTGGGGTCCGAACTACAACGTCGCCAACACCGCCTTCGGCGACACCCTGAACAAGGCCGTGCAGGACGGCACCTCGTGGCGCGACGCGTTCATCGAGGTCCAGGACGTCGTCGTCGCCGACATGAAGAAGTCCGGCTTCGAGGTCTCCAACTAGCAGCACCGCTCGTTCCCTGCCGGCCTCGCGCCGGCGGGGAACGCTGCCGAAAGGACGACCATGACCACCACCACGACCACCCCGGCCGCGACTCCGGCCGTCACGACCGGAGCTGCGCCCCGGCGCCGCCCTTCGAGGCGCCGTCGCGGCCGCGCCGCCCCCTACCTCTTCCTCCTGCCCGCGCTGGTGCTCTTCGTCGTGTTCATGGTCGTCCCGATCATCTACGCGACCTGGCTGAGCTTCCAGACCTACCGCCTGCAGGGCGGCGGGATCCTCGGAACCCGTGTCCAGGTGTTCGCAGGGTTGGACAACTACGTTTCTGCGCTGACCAACCCGGAGCTCCTCGTCGGGTTCGGGCACCTCAGCATCTACGCCGTGATCGCCGTTCCCGTCACCCTCGGGCTGGCGCTGCTGTTCGCTCTGCTGCTCGATGTCCCCGCCGCCCGGGCGACGAGGTTCGCGCGCACGGCCATCTTCATCCCCTATGCCGTGCCGGGGGTCATTGCCGCCCTTCTCTGGGGCTTCCTCTACCTGCCGGGGACGAGCCCGTTCTCCGACGTCTCCATAACTCTCGGAGGGGGCGCCATCCCGTTCCTCGACGAGACGGGAATCTTCGGCTCCATCGCGAACATCGCGATCTGGGGCGGCGTCGGATTCAACATGATCATCATCTTCACTTCGCTACGCGGGATCCCCGCCGACATCTACGAGGCGGCCCGCATCGACGGAGCCAACGAGATGCAACTCGCGCTGAGAATCAAGATCCCCCTCGTCGTCCCTGCCCTCGTCCTCACCGGGATCTTCTCTGTGATCGGCGCTCTCCAGCTCTACGGCGAGCCGACCACCTTGAAGCCGATGACGAACGTGATCAGCCAGACCTGGGTGCCCCTCATGACCATCTATCGCGATGCATTCCTCACCGACGATCTTCCGTCCGCTGCGGCACTCTCCGTCGTCCTCGCCGTGGGAACGGTCGCCCTGTCGGCGCTCGTCCTCGGCATCACCCGTCGCCGCACGGCAGGAGTCAGCGAATGACCGCACTCAGCACCAGGACCGCGTCGAGCACGACGACGCAGAGGACCGAGCCCAAGAAGTCGTTGTTCTGGGGACGCCTCATTCCCACCGCGCTGCTCCTGATCGGCGCGTTCTACTGCCTGATCCCCGTCGCCTGGGTCTTCATTGCCTCGACGAAGTCTCCGGCCGAGCTCTTCTCGAGCTTCACCTTCGCTCCCGGCTCCGGTCTCCTCGGGAACCTCGCCGACCTCTTCAGCTACGGCGGCGGCCAGTTCGGCCTCTGGTCGCTGAACTCCATCCTCTTCGCCGGCTTCGGCGGACTCCTCTCGACCCTCGTCTCGGCGATGGCCGGCTTCGCGCTGGCGAAGTACGAGTTCCGCGGACGGAGCCTGATCTTCTACTGCATCCTCGGCGGCGTGCTCATCCCCGGGATCACTCTCGCGATCCCGCAGTACCTGCTCCTGTCGCAACTCGGTCTGGCCGGGAGCTACCTCTCGGTCCTGCTCCCCGTCATCATCAGCCCGTTCGGGATCTACCTCTCCCGGGTCTACGCCGCCTCCGCGGTGCCGACCGACACCATCGAGGCCGCGCGGATCGACGGCGCGAGCGAGTGGCGCATCTTCCGCTCGATCGCGCTCCCGCTTCTGGTTCCCGGGATGGTGACGGTGTTCATGCTGCAGTTCGTCGGGA
Organism: Rathayibacter caricis DSM 15933; assembly: GCF_003044275.1. Lineage (NCBI taxonomy): Bacteria > Bacillati > Actinomycetota > Actinomycetes > Micrococcales > Microbacteriaceae > Rathayibacter > Rathayibacter caricis. The sequence continues at coordinate 47,372 of NZ_PZPL01000002.1, forward strand.
TTTGGAACAACTTCCTCCTCCCGTTCGTCATGCTCTCGGACCAGGACAACTACCCCCTCACTGTCGGTCTTTACACGCTGCTGTCGAAAGGTTCGGGGTCGCCCGCGCTGTACTCGCTGGCCATCACGGGCGCGGCGGTGTCGATCATCCCGCTCATCGCGCTGATGCTGGTGCTGCAGCGTTTCTGGCGCCTCGACCTGCTCTCCGGCGGGCTCAAGGGCTGATCGAGGGTGCGCAGAGCGATCGTCTCCCACTCCCTCGACCTCCCCACCGGCACGACGTTCCCCGGAATAGCCGACGGCTTCGCCTTCGGGGGTGACTACTCTCCGGAGCAGTGGCCGGAGTCCGTCTGGGTCGACGACGTTCGATTGATGCGCGAGGCGGGGGTGAACTGCGTCAACCTCGGAGTGTTCTCGTGGGGACTCGTCGAGACCGCGGACGGCGTCTTCGACTTCGGCTGGCTCGACCGGGTCTTCGATCTCCTGCACGAGAACGAGGTCGGGATCAACCTGGCCACGCCGACCGCGGCCCCTCCTGTCTGGCTACTGCAGAAGCACCCCGAGATCCTCCGCACCGACGCTTCCGGGGTGCGGATGTCGCAGGGAGGGAGGCTCGGCTGGTCACCCAGCTCTGCCGTGTTCCGCCGCTACGCGCTCCGGATCGTCGAGGCCCTGGCGAGGAGGTACGGAGCGCACCCGGCGTTGCGGCTCTGGCACGTCAGCAACGAGCTCGGCAACGAGAACCACCGCTGCTTCAGCGACGAGACGGCTCGCGCCTGGCAGCTCTGGTTGAGCCGTCGGTTCGAGAGCATCGGCGCCCTGAATCGAGCCTGGGGGACGGCCTTCTGGGGCCACGTCTACTCGGACTTCGACGAGATCCTGCCGCCCCGAACCACGGGGACGAGCCACAACCCAGGGCTCCTGCTCGACTTCGAGAGGTTCTCGAGTGACGCGCTCCTCGAGCACTACCGCGCCGAGCGCGACCTGCTGCGGAGCCTCGCACCCGCGATCCCGATCACGACCAACTTCATGATCCAGAACGAGCCCGGCGTCGCGAACTACTCGCGATGGGCTCAGGACGTCGACCTCGTCGCCAACGACCACTACCCGATCGCCGCCGACCCAGAGGGACACGGGGAGCTGTCATTCAGTGCCGACCGGACCCGCGGGGTCGCGGGAGGCCGGCCGTGGCTGCTCATCGAGCACTCCACCTCCGCGGTGAACTGGCAGCCGCGCAATCGCGCGAAGGCACCAGGAGAGCTCGCGCGGAACAGCCTCGCGCACATCGCCCGCGGAGCCGACGGCGCTCTGTTCTTCCAGTGGCGGCAATCGACCGCGGGCAGCGAGCAGTTCCACTCCGCCATGGTTCCGCACGCGGGCGCCGACTCGAGGATCTTCCGCGAGGTCGCCGCACTCGGTGCCTCTCTCGAGCGACTCGCAGAAGTGGCGGGCTCCGTCACAGAACGAGCCGACATCGCGATCCTCTTCAGTGAGGACGCGGCAGCCGCACTACGATCGGGTCCGAAGCCGAGCATCGAGCTCACTCCGCTCGAAGAGGCGCTGTCCTACCACCGCGTCCTGACCGCGCGGGGGCTGGCGGTCGACGTACTCCCGCCGGAGGCGGATCTCGAGGCTTACCGCCTCGTTCTCCTCCCCTCGGTGTACCTCCTGCCCGCAGCGGCCGTCGAGCGACTGACCCGCTGGGTCGAGGCCGGGGGAGTGCTGGTCGTCTCGCCGTTCTCGGGCATCGTCGACGACGAGGGCCGAGTCATCGGCGGCGGCTACCCGGGAGCGCTCCGCGACTTGCTGGGGGTGCGGATGGAAGAATTCTTTCCGCTGCTCGAGCGGCAGAAGACCGTTCTCTCGGATGGATCCGCCGGTCATCTCTGGTCGGAGCTGGGGCGCAGCGCCGGCGCCGAAGTGACGGCCACCTACCGGACGGGTGCACTCGCAGGTTCCCCCGCACTCTTCCGCCGATCCGTCGGGTCGGGCACCGCGATCTACCACTCCACGTTCCTCGACACCGACTCCAAGGATGCCCTCATCGCCTCGCTCGCCCGCCGCCACCATCTCCGGCCCGTCGCCGAAGGCGACCCCGGCCTGGAGCGCGTGCGACGCGTCTCCAGCGATTCATCGGCTCCGTCATCCTGGCTGTTCGCGATCAACCACACCCTTGAGCCGCGATCGCTGCACGTCACCGGGGTCGACCTGATGACAGGGATGACCGCCGACGGTGCGGCCGTCATCGCGCCGGGCGACGTCGCAGTGTTTCGCGAGACGGAGCGCCGCCGATGATCGCGTCGCCGCCCCCTCAGCTCATGCCCCTCGAGCAGCAGGAGGGACACATGAGCACCTTCAGCAACCCCGTCCTCCCCGGATTCCACCCGGATCCCTCCGTCTGCCGGAGAGACGGCGGCGGCTATCTCCTCGTCACCTCCTCCTTCGAGTACTTCCCGGGAGTGCCTCTGTTCACGAGCGAGGACCTCGTAACGTGGACGCCCCTGGGCCACGTGCTGGACCGACCGGAGCAGCTCGACCTGACGGGCGTCGACAGCTCGGACGGTATCTGGGCGGCCACGATTCGCGAGAACGATGGCGTGTACTACGTCGTGACGACGCTCGTCCGCAACCGCAAGGGCGGCGGCAACTTCGTCGTGACCGCGACCAATCCGGCCGGTCCCTGGTCCGACCCCGTCCCCTTGATCGCGGACGGCATCGACCCGTCCCTCTTCTTCGACGACGACGGCAGATGCTGGTTCACCGCCTGCAGAGACAACCAAGCCGCCGGCAATCCTGGGGAGCTGTGGATGCAGGAGCTCGACCTCGAGGAGTTGCAACTCGTCGGCCCGCAGTACTCCCTCTGGACTGGAGCGCTCTCCGGCGCCTGGGTCGAAGGACCTCACTTGTACAAGCGTGACGGCATCTACTACCTCATCGGAGCGGAAGGCGGCACCGAGCGCAACCACTCGGTGACCCTCGCCAGCGCCTTAAGTATCACTGGGCCCTACCGCGGGTCGGGTCGGAATCCGGTACTGACTCACCGACACCTGGGTTCCGGCTTTCCGATTCAGAACGTGGGGCATGCGGATCTCGTCGACACTCCCTTGGGTGAGACGTGGGCCCTCGTGCTCGGCGTGCGTCCTCGGCAGGGCTCGCATGTGCTCGGACGTGAGGTCTTCCTGGTTCCCGTCGAGTGGGAGGAGAGCGGTCCGGTCTTCTCACCCGGAGTCGGCCACGTCCGCGAGGTGGAGCGGCGGCCTCTCTCGGGCACGTCAGCACACTCGGCAGCCGATCGGTTCGTGCGTCCGGAACCGGACCGCGATGGCTGGGACTCACCTATCTGGTCGACTCTCCGCTACCCGCGCGAGACCTCGGGCGTCTCGACCGACGAGGGGTGCTTGACGATGACTCTGCTCCCGGGCGATCTGACGGGGACCGGACCTCAGGCCGCCCTCCTTCGGCGGCAGCAGCACCACGAGTTCGACCTCCGCGTGACGCTGGACTTCGAGCCCCTCGAGCCGCACGACGAGGCCGGCGTCGTGATCGTCCAGAACCGATCGGCTTTCGCCACGATGACGCTGCGGCGTCCTGCGGGAGCTGAGGTCGTGCTCACCGTCCGTCGACGCGACCGGGGCGTCGAGACGATCGAATCTTCCCCAGTACCGGGCGGCGTAGTCGAGCTGTCGGTGCAGTCCGACGGCACCCACTACAGCTTCCGCTATCGCCTCGGCGGCTCCGAGGAGTTCAGACCGGCGGCCGCACCGATCGACATCCGCGCGCTGAGCACGGAACGGGCGGGCGGCTTCACGGGCGTGCACCTCGGCCCCTACGCGACCGGGAACGGGCGTGCATCATCGGCCATCGCGCGCTTCACCCGGTTCTCGTACGAGAACGGCCCGGGGGCAGCGAGCCGGACGAGGTGACGCGCAGTAGGCGCTTCCTTCGTTCGGGGGCGGTGCGTCCTACGGTGCGATGACCTTCGCGCCGGCGGAGGCCAGGACAGGCCCGTCCCGGTCGGTGACGACGGTGCAGTCGGCGAGGCTGAACGACCGGCACAACGAGATGACGTCGAACTTGCTGCTATCCGCGAGGACGAACGTCTCGCGGCTGTGCGCTTGCACGATGCGCTTCTTGTTCGCCTCGCGGACATCGAAGGTCGTGACTCCCGCCAGGGCGTGGATCCCTGTGACTCCGATGAAGGCGCGGTCGAAGTACAGTTCGTCGAGCTGGCGGTCGGTCATCGTCCCCGCGACCGAGCCGATGTCGGGAAGATAGTCGCCGCCGAGCGCGGTCACCGTGATGCCCGGTGCCGGAACGACGGCGAGGACCTGCGTGTTCGACGTGATGACGTGCACGCGCACGTCGGTCAAGGCGAGCATGAACTCGGTGAGAGACGTTCCGGAGTCGACGTAGATCGTCTCGCCGTCGGTCACGAGGGCGGCGGCGGCCCGGGCGATGGCGACCTTCTCGGCATGGTTGATCAGCGACTTCGCGGCAGCCGGGAGCTCCGCTGCGCGGTCCTGGGCGCGGATGGCTCCGCCGCGGAGACTGACGACGCGTCCTTCCTCCTCGAGGAGGCGGATGTCACGCCGGACGGTGGAGGACGAGGCTCCCGTCGCGGTGACGAGGTCCTCGATCAGGATCGAGTCACCCAGCGCGACCCGGTCGAGGATGAGCTGGTGCCTGGCGAACGATTTCACTCTGGAGGGCCTCTCGTGTCGGCATGCTGGACTGAGCACCGACGCCCTCGACCGTGATCGAGGCGACACGTGCCGCACCCCGCGCCGCGTCGAACGGCGCTGCTCCGTCGACGATCGCCGCGGCGAAGGCGCCGATGAACGAATCTCCGGCGCCGGTCGTGTCGACGGCGAAGGTCGCGACGGCCGGAACGAACTCGACGTCCAGACCCGCTGCAACATAGCAGCCACGGCTACCGAGGGTGAGGATCACGTCATCGCACCAGGAGCGCAGCTCCCGGACGGCGAGGCGCATTGCGGCGTCGTCATCGACCTGACCGAGGTCGCGTCCCAGATAGGACGCCGCCTCGTCCTCGTTCACGATAAGCCAGGCGCAGGCGCGGGTGAGCTCGCGCGACACAGGCCTCGCCGGCGCAGCGTTGTAGAGGACAGGGATCCCCGCGGCCGTCGCGAGCTGCACGGCACGCTCGTTCGCGGAGATGGGGACCTCGTTCTGCAGCACGACAAGTCCGACGCCCTCGAAGAAGTCCGCACTGTCATCGATCCAGGATTCCGTCACCTCAGCGTTCGCGCCTTCGACGATGGTCGCGTACACCTCGCCCTGGCCCACGACGTGCACGATGCCCAAACCGTTCGGAGCGCTCGTGGGGCGAAGGCGGCAGGTGATACCCGCCTCCTGCAGGTTGTCGCTGCAGAGCCGACCGTAGTGATCGGCGCCCGTAGCGCCGATGAAGCGCACGGCCGCTCCCAGCCGCGCCGCCTGCATAGCCTGGTTGGCGCCCTTTCCGCCGAAGTCGCCGCGGAAGCTGTCTGCCGCGAGAGTCTCGCCCCGACGCGGGAGCCGCTGCTGACTGATGATCAGGTCGTAGTTGATGCTGCCGACCACCAGGATGGCGTTCTCTGTCATAGAGGTCTCCTCTTCGCTGCCTGTGACCTTACGACCCCATGACAAAAATTGTCAAAGGACCGCACGAAGCTCGGTTCACAGCGACATCTGTCGGACAGGGCCGCCTCAGAATGACCCGGAATGAATATTCTTGACAACGCTTGTCATCGGTCGTACTTTCAGGTCATGAAGTTCGCCACGCGCCTCAACTCGTTCATCAGCGGCGGAGACACCGCTGCAGCCCTCCGTCGCATCAGTGCGACCCGAGGCATCGACTACGTCGACCTCAACTACCCCGAGCACTTCACGGGTATCGGCTCCGATGCCATGAAGCCCCTGCTCGACGAGCTCGGACTCACCCTCAACAGCGTCGCCATGCGCTTCCGGAAGGACTTCGTCCACGGGGAGTACAGCAACCGCGACGAGGCCGTCCGCCGCGAGGCGATCGAGCTGACGAAGGAGGGGATCGACGCCGCCGCCGCCGGAGGCAGCGACCTCGTCACCGTCTGGCTCGGTTACGACGGCTTCGACTACACCTTCCAGAAGGACTACGCGAAGGATCTCGGCCGCATCGTCGAGGCGTTCCAGGAGCTCGCCGACTACCGTCCGGACATCCGGATCAGCATCGAGTACAAGCCGTACGAGGAGCGCGTCCACTCCGTCATCCGCAGCGTCGGCCAGACGCTGCACATCCTTCAGCTGATCGACCGTCCCAACGTCGGCGCGACCCTCGACTTCGCGCACATGCTGATGGCTGGAGACGCCCCCGGATTCGGGGCCGCGCTCCTCCTCGCCGAGGGCAAGCTGTGGGGCGTCCACCTCAACGACGGCAACAACGATCACGACGACGGACTGATGATCGGCTCGATCCACCCGTTCGAGACGATCGAGTTCCTCTACTACCTCCTCCGTCACGAGTACGACGGCGTCATCTACTTCGACACGTTCCCGATTCGCGAGGACGCGCAGGAGGAGGCCGAGACGAACCGGGCGACGGTCGAGCTGCTCATCGCGAAGATCGAGGCCGTCGGAGTCGACCGCATCACCTCGGTGATCGAGAAGGCCGACGGCATCGCCTCGCAGCAGCTCCGCAACGAGCTTCTGGGGATCGCCGTTCCGACCCCCGCCTCCTGACCGGTACCGGCTGCGACACCGGGGCATCTCGGTCGCCGCAGCCGGTCCACCCCTCTCCCTCCCTCCCAACCCTCCTCCCCGAAGCACGGCAACACCCCACGACAACCGGCATGATCCATGCCCGAACCACTAGGTGGAACACGCAATGGCGCGATCAAGAACAGTCTTCTCACTCTCCCTCGTGGCGGCGATCACCCTCGTCGCCCTCGTCGGGGGAGTCGTCGGTGGCAGGGCCACCGTCTCCCAGGCAGACACCACCGGCGGGGGCAGCGGCGGCGCCGCGTCCGGCGTCGCAGTGGACGTCATCATCCGGGCCAGCGACTCCGCGTACTGGCAGACCCTCCTCGCCGGCTCCGAGGCGGCGGCCACGGACTACGGCATCGACGTGTCCAGCTTCGGTCCCACCTCCGAGACCGACATCGCCGGCCAGGTCCAGCTCGTCGAGAACTCGGTCAGCCGGGGCGTGGACGCGATCCTCATCGCGCCGAGCTCGAGCGAGGCACTCAACGCCTCCATCGACGCTGCCCGCGAGGCGGGGATCAAGGTCATCACGGCCGACACCCGCGTGACCGCGGACATCGAGGGCCACATCGGAACGAACAACATCTCCGCGGGTACCGCTGCGGGCGAGCGGATGTGCGAGCTGCTCACCGCTCAGGGAACGACGACGGGCAAGGTCCTCGTGGAGGCGCCCATCGCCGGGATCGAAGCGAACCAGGATCGCGACGCCGGGTTCCGCGCAGGACTCGCGACAGGCTGCCCGGACATCGACTCGAGCCTGCAGAGCTACAACAACAACGACATCGCTACCGCTGCCGCACAGGTCAACGACGCCATCTCGGCGAACCCCGACCTCGTCGGCGTCTTCGCCGACAATAACAGCTCCGGAGTCGGCGCCGCGACAGCCATCAAGGACAACGACGCGGCCGACCGCATCGCGGTCGTCGCCTTCGACTCCGACCCCGCCGAGAACGCCGCCCTCGCCGCGGGCACCATCGACGCACTCGTCGTGCAGAACCCCTGGTTCCTCGGATACCAGGGCGTCGTCGAGGCGGCCATGGCGACCCAAGGCCGCATCCCTCCCGCGAACCTCGACCCCGGCGTGGCCATCGCTGATCGCGAGAACAGCGAGACCCCCGAGATCAAGTCGCTGCTGGAGCCGCAGACCGCTGAGGTCGACTGATGGCAGTCATCAATCCCGACGGGACGGCTGTACTTCGGCTCACCGGGGTCTCGAAAGCCTTCGGCGCCGTCCAGGCACTGAACGGCGTCTCGCTCACGCTGGTGCCCGGCCAGGTGCACTGCCTCGCCGGTGAGAACGGCGCCGGGAAGTCGACGCTGATCAAGATTCTCACCGGAGCGTTGCACCGCGACACCGGCGAGTACGAGATCGAGGGTCAGCCGGTCACTGCGATCACACCCGCCTCGCTGCGAACCGCCGGTGTCCAGGCGGTCTACCAGGAGCTCAGCCTGCTACCGCACCTGTCGGTCGGCGAAAACATGTTCATGGGGCGGCTTCCCTCCCGCTCCGGTGTCATCAAGACCGGTGACCTACACGACCGGTGCCGCGTCGTTCTCGACTCGCTCGGCCTGACCGAGCTCGACCCGGACGTCGTCGTCGAACGACTTCCCGCCGCGACGAAACAGCTCGTCGAGGTCGCCAAGGTCGTCACGGCCGACGCGGTCAAAGTCATCGTCTTCGACGAGCCGACGACTGCGCTGACCGAGGCGGAATCAGCACGCCTGCTCGACCAGATCCGCCTCTTCCGCGACCAGGGCGTAGCCATCCTGTACGTCACCCACCGTCTCGAGGAGATGTTCGAGATCGGCGACTGGGTCACCGTCCTCCGCGACGGCGAACTGTCGCAAAGCGGACCGATGAGCGACTACTCGGAGGCGACGCTCATCAATGCGATGGTCGGCCGCGAGGTGTCCTCCCTCTATCCCGACGAAGCGCGCGAGACGGGACAGGCCCGCCTGAGCGTTAGCGGCCTCCGACGCACCGCCGACGGGCCGATTGTCGACTTCGAGGCGCGCGGCGGCGAGATCCTCGGTATCGGCGGTCTCCTCGGCTCGGGACGCAGCGAGCTGCTGCTGAGCATCTTCGGCTCGGAGCCGGTCATCGAGGGCGTGGTCCGGATCGACGGGGTGCCCGTAAATCCGGACAGCCCGCGCACCATGATGACCGCGGGCGTCGCGCTGCTCACCGAGGACCGGAAGGTTCTCGGTCTCCTCCCCGAGCTGTCCATCCGCGAGAACGTGACCATCGCGAGTCTCCGCGCCGGGTCACGGAAGGGGCTGGTGCCCGGCAAGTCGCAGGCCGACGAGGCGGACGCCCTGCTCGACAGCTTGCGGCTGCGGGCGGGGTCCTACGATCAGCCGGTCTCGACGCTGTCCGGCGGCAACCAGCAGAAGGTGCTGCTCGCGCGCTGGCTGCTCACCAAGCCCAAGGTCATCATGTTCGACGAGCCCACCAAGGGCATCGACGTGGGAGCGAAAGGCGAGCTCTACGACGTCATCAACGACCTCGCCCGGCAGGGATTGGCGGTCATCGTCGTGTCCTCGTACCTGCCCGAGCTGCTCGGCCTCGCCGACCGCGTACTCGTCCTGCGCGAGGGGGCGATCGCCGGAGAACTCGGCGGGGGCGCCTCCGAGGAGGAGGTCCTCCACCTCGCCAGCGGCGGCGGCACAGCACCGGACCCCCTCCGGCGCACTCCGCCTCTCCAGCACAATCCCTCAACCGACCCGGTCATCCGACAGAACATCGAGGAAGTACCCCATGCCTAAGCTGATGTGGCGCGAGCCCATCGAGACGACCACGATCCGCGTCGTGCGCAAGGACGATGCCGTCCGCACCGCGCAGAGCGGCTCGTCCTCGACGTCCCTCAAGCCCCGGGTCGCGACCCTGGGCAGCATCGCCGGCCGAGAGAGCGGCGTACTCATCGTCCTTCTCGTCGTCTTCGGTGCACTCACCCTCGCCAGCGACGACTTCCTCACCGGGAACAACCTCGCCAACCTGGCACGGCAGGTGTCGATCTACGGCATCCTCGCCATCGGTCAGCTCATGGTGATCCTCACCGGCGGCATCGACCTCTCCGTCGGATCGATCCTCGGCCTCGCCGGCGCGGTCACCGCGCAGCTCCTCGTGGCAGGAGTGCCCGTCATTGCGGCGCTGCTCCTCGGAGCTCTCGTCGGCGCCGTCCTCGGCATCATCACCGGGCTGCTAGTCACGAGGTTCAAGCTGCCACCGTTCATCGCGACTCTAGGCATGCTCGGCATCGCCCGTGGTGTGGTGCTGGTCATCACCGACGCCAACACCATCCAGGGTCTGCCGGAGGACTTCCAAGCCATCGCGAACGGCTCGGTCGCAGGGATCCCCAACCTACTGATCCTCTTCATCGCCATCGCCGCCATAGCCGCCTTCGTCCTCAAGCGCACGGTCTTCGGACGCTACGTCTACGCGGTGGGCTCGAACCCTGAGGCGGCACGCCTCGCGGGCGTCCCGGTCACCCTCGTCACCATCACCGTCTACGGGATCGCGGGTCTGCTCTCCGCCGTCGGCGGCGTGCTGCTCACCTCGCGGCTCGGAGCCGGAGTCCCCACGGCAGGAACAGGCTTCGAGCTGCAGGCAATCGCTGCCTGCGTCATCGGAGGCGCTAGCCTCGCCGGTGCTCGTGGCAGCGCGATCGGCGCCGCCTGCGGTGCTCTGCTCATCGGGGTGCTCAACAACGGAGGCAACCTCCTCGCGGTGAACTCGTTCTACCTGCAGATCGCCATCGGCCTCCTGATCCTGGTGGCCGTCGCATTCGATCAGCTGAACACTCGCAACGCCGCCCGCGAATAGCACTGCGCCGGGCTGCGGTCCCGACGACACTACGAAGCCGTCCCGGCAGCGCTACCGCGCTGACGACACTACGAAGCCGTCCCGGCAGCGCTACCGCGCTGCCGGGACGGCCCTGCTCCATCGACGAGGAAGACGAGACGACCATGCTCAAAGGAATCGACAGCGTCCTGACCGCCGAAATTCTCCTGGTGCTCATGTCCATGGGACACGGTGACGACCTCCTCCTCTGCGACGTGAACCACCCGGCCGCCAGCATCGCGACCCACACGATGCACGGCAAGGTCATCGACATGGCGGGCTGCGACCTGCCAAGGGCGACGGAGGCGATCCTCACCCTCCTGCCACTCGACACCTTCGTACCTGCGCCCGTCCAGCGGATGAAGGTCGTCGGCGACGCGAGCCGCATCATGCCCGTCCACGAGCGCATCCAAGCCGTCGTCGACAGGGCGGAGGGGCGCCCCGTCACCGTAGGGGCGCTCGAGCGCTTCGATTTCTACGACGCGGCGCGACGCGCCTTCGCCGTCATTCGGACCTCTGACCCCGGACCCTACGGCTGCTTCCTGCTCCGCAAGGGTGTCATCTGAGTCCTGAGCCGCGATACCCGCGGTCGCACTCGCCTCACGACGGTGATACGTCCGTCCGAGTTCGCGGGTTCGGGATCAACGGCTGGGCGGTGTTCCGCCGGGTCCGCCGGCGCCGCCTCCGCTCGGAGCTGCGCCGGCGGTCGGGGTGGTCGTCGTATCGACCCGCGCGGTGAGGGCCACGGTGTAGCCGGAGGTGACGTCGCCGGTCGCGGTGCCCAGCTGCAGAGCGCCCCCGTCGTCGCCGAAGACGTTGTCGTCCGTCAGAGAGACCTGCGCCATGTTCGCCGAGGAGCCGGCGTAAGCGTCAAGAGCGTAGACCCTCGTGCAAGCGTCCTCCGGGAGGGCGACCTGCGACGTGGCGATCGCGTTGGTGGAGTCGGTGATCGAGGCGACGTCGGGGTAGACCTCGAAGTGGATGTGCGGCCAGCGGCCGGAGTAGCAGGCGGGGAAGATCGAGGTGAAGGTGACTGCACCGCTGCGGTCGGCGACTTGGACGCCGCGCAGGTAGGTCTCGTCCTCGATGGGGGAGGAGTACATCGAGTAGCTCCCGCCCGCGTCGCAGTGCCAGACGTAGACCGCCGCATTCTCGAACGGCACGCCGTTGTTGGCCATATCGAGGATCGTCAGGGTCAGGGTCATCACGATGCCCTCGGCGGTCGTTCCGCCATCGATGCTTGAGCGGATGTCGCTGCGAACGACACCGGCGTTCTCGAGGACATCGGCGCCGTTGGAGCCGTCGCCCGGATACGGTCCGGCCGTCTCGTCGGGGATCTCGCCCGTCGAAGTCGCGGAGGTTCCGCCGCCGGCCGATCCGCCGACCGAAGAAGAGTCGGCACCACCGCTCGAATCGGCCCCGCAGGCCGCCAACCCCACGGTGGCGGCGCCGACGCCGATCAGGGAGAGCACACGGCGGCGGCTGAACAGCGTGCCGACGTCGAAGAGGAGGCCCTGATCGACGACCTCCTCGTGCGGGCGGTCGAGGCGGCGACCCTGGTAGACGGGGCCCTGCGGCGTGAATTCCGGCTCGGGAATACGGGTCATGCTGTCCTCCTCGGACGTCGGCGTGATACCCGACCTTGAAGCCGTCGGTTATGAGCATCCGATGAAGCACTTCGGCGCCTCGGAAGAAGACGCACGCGTGATGCACTTGCATTACCGTCCACTCGGTCGGTAGCCTCGGCGTATGAGCACTGACGCTCCCGCCAGCACCTCTTCCCGTCGCCGCGGCGACGATGACATCGCCGTTCACTCGCCGTTCAACGGTTGCCTTGTCGGGCACCTGCCCCGGACGTCGATCGCGGGCGTCGACGCGGCATTCATCGTCGCGAAGAACGCACAATTAAGCTGGGCGGAGCGGCCACTCTCCGAACGTGAACTCGTTGCACGACGCTTTGCGACGCTCGTCCTGAGAAATCGGGATCAGCTGCTTGACCTCATCCAGCTCGAGACGGGCAAGAATCGCGCAAGCGCTTTCGAGGAAATCGCTGACGTCTCCCGCTGGGCGAGCTACCTCGGTCACAACGCCGGCAAGGTGTTGAGCGACCGTCGGCGGCGGGGGCTTTTCCCGTTTCTCACCCACGTCACCGAGCGGCGGGTGCCGAAGGGCGTGGTGGGGGTCATCACCCCGTGGAACTATCCCTTCACTCTTCCAGCGAGCGATGTCCTTCCTGCTCTGGTCGCTGGGAACGCAGTGGTGCTCAAACCCGACATTCAGACTCCGCACACCGCACTTCGGATGGCCGCGTTGCTGCGCGAATCGGGTATCCCCGACGACCTTCTACACGTCGTCGTCGGCGATGGTGCGGAGATCGGCGGAGCGATTGTCGCGCGCGCCGACTACGTCATGTTCACCGGATCGACCGAGACCGGACGCAAGATAGCGCAGCAGTGCGCCGGGCGACTTGTCGGCTTTTCTGCGGAACTCGGCGGTAAGAACCCGATGCTGGTTCTCAGAGACGCGGACGTCGAGAGGGCGGCTGCGGGTGCCGTCCGCGCATGCTTCTCGAACACTGGTCAGCTCTGCGTGAGCGTGGAACGGATTTATGTGCACGACGACCGGTGGGAACAGTTCATCTCCGCCTTCGGCCAAAACGTGCGAGCCATGCGCGTCGGGCCCGGTCTGGCCTGGGGCGTTGACATGGGGTCGCTCATCAGCGCACGTCAGCTTGCCACGGTGTCCGCGCACGTCGACGACGCGATTGCGCACGGCGCACAGCTCATCGTTGGAGGCCGGGCGCGTCCCGACCTTGGACCCTACTTCTATGAGCCCACGGTGCTCACCGGCGTCACAGAGCAGATGGTTATCGCCCGTGAGGAGACCTTCGGGCCGGTGGTCAGTGTGTACCGGGTGGCGTCTGACGCCGAGGCAGTGGATCGAGCGAACGACAGCAGCTATGGCCTGAACGCCAGCGTCTGGTCGCGGGGCAGGGGCGACTCGACCGCCCGCACCGTCGAAGCGGGGACCGTCAACGTCAACGATGGGTACGCCCCCACCTGGGCATCTCATGACGCACCGATGGGAGGCATGAAGACCTCTGGCCTAGGGCGCCGCCACGGCGCCGAGGGCGTTCTCAAATACACCGAGGCTCAGACGATTGCTCGGCAGCGACTCATTCCCGCCGGCGGACCTCGTGGCTTTGGGGACGAGCGATGGGCCCGTCTCCTCACGTTCGCCGTTCGCATCTTGAACCGCATCAACTAAGAAGGAAAACCAGACTCATGCGTCATCCCCTTCACGGACAGATCGTGCTCGTAACTGGAGGCGGTAGCGGCATCGGCCGCCTCCTCGCCCTCGGAGCTGCGCGCCGCGGTGCCGAAGTCGTCATCTGGGACCTGTCGGAGGCGACCGCCGCCGGTGTAGCCGCGGAGATAACCGGCAGAGGCCACCGCGCACGCGCAGCCGCGGTCGACGTCTCCGATCGTGCCGCGGTCGAGGTCGCCGCCCAGGACGCGGGCCCGATCGATGTCCTCATCAACAACGCGGGTGTTGTCACAGGCAAGGACCTCCTCGATGCGTCCGACGAGGCCATCGAGCGCACTTTTCGTGTGAACACCCTGGCTCTGTTCTGGACCACGCGCGCGTTCCTCCCCGGGATGATGGCCCGTGACCGCGGCACTGTCGTAACAATCTCCAGCGCCGCGGGACTCGTCGGAGTCGCCCGGCAGACCGACTATTCGGCGAGCAAGTTCGCAGCGTTTGGCTTCGCCGAATCGCTCCGCGTCGAGTTGGCTAAGAAGCGTGCTCGAGTAAACTCCCTCGTCGTGTGCCCTTATTATATCGATACCGGCATGTTCGATGGAGTGAAGACCAAGTTCCCTCTTGTGCTCCCCATCCTCAAGCCTGAGAACGTCGCCGAACGGATTCTCGCCTCGGTCGAGCGTGGGAACAGCCGACTGGTCATGCCGCGCCTGCTCCACGCTCTACCGGTGCTTCGCGTCTTTCCTGTCAGGGGCTTCGACACTGTCATGAGGTTCCTCGGAGTCAACAGCACGATGGACTATTTCGTCGGACGTGCCCGCCCGTGAGCAACCGGGACTTTCGAGCGACACATGCCCTCGCCTGAGGCGCGCTGTCGCGGCTGTCCCTGGAGATCGTGAGGAAAAGAAGAATGGTTCGGATCACCCGACAAGAGCGGTCCTTGCTTAGCCCCGAGGCGCAGAAATTTCTTAGATCGAACAGCGCTGCGCGCATACCCGGCCCGGTGACCCGCCTCATCGCAAAGATCGCTCGGAAGAACGAGTCGAGGGACCGGCAGAAGTTACTCGACATCCACGCGACCGGCGCGGGAGTCACCACGACAAGGCATGAACTTGACGGGATCGACCTGGTCGAATTCACCCCACCCGGCGTGTCCGCAGCCTCCGAGGCGTACGTCGTCAACATCCATGGCGGCGCGTTCATGCTCGGCGATGCCGACGACGCCTACCCTGCCATGATGTCGGTCTTGTTGAGGCTGCCCGTGGTTTCGATCCAGTACTCGCTGTCGCCGGAGAGCGTCTACCCCGTGGCCCTGAACGAGTGCGTGGCCGCCATTCAGTCCCTGATTTCAACCCGAGGCCAGAGGTATGTATTGCTCGGTGACTCCGCGGGTGGGAATTTGGCTCTAGCGGTCACGCTGCGCCTCGGTGCCGCCGGCTCGACGCTGCCCGCCGCCCTGGGTCTCAGCACACCCTGGACCGACCTCACCGGAATGGGCGACAGCTACGTCGCCAATGAAGGCCGAGACCCCCTGATCCGGTGGAAAGGTCAGCTCGACAAACTGGCGGCCCGATACAGGGGTAAGGCCCAGGCGCAGGACCCGCTGATCTCTCCCATATACAATGCCTTCACCTCCTCCTTCCCCCCGTGCGTCATCGTCACCGGCACACGAGATCCGTTCCTCAGCAACTGCGTCCGTCTCGCGGCCGCACTCGAGACGGCCGGTGCGCAGTCAATCTTGATGGTCGGTGAAGGCATGTGGCACGACTTCATCATCACCCCTGATGTTCCGGAATCTGCTCGGGCGCGGGAGCAGCTCGCCGGCCGCCTCCTCCAGCTCCTCGAGCCTCGTCCGTGAGCGAAGGACTGAGGCGGGCCAGATCATGAGCAGGGCCTTCGCAAGCTACGCGGCCATCGGGGACAGCTTCGCCGAAGGGCTCGGTGGCGACCGGCCCGATGGCTCCCATCGAGGCTGGGCAGATCTCGTCGCCCACGGTCTGGTACACGCATCGACGACAACCGTCACTCACGCGAACCTCGCCATCCGCGGCAAGCTCCTCGATCCTCTGCTCGCGGAACAGCTCGAGCCCGCGATCACACTGCGACCCGAGCTCTTGAGCATCAGCGGAGGCAACAACGACATCATCCGGCCGACGGTCTCGATCACCGCGAACCTCGCACGCCTGGAGGTGGCCATCGACCGAGCCGTCGAGAGCGGCATCCATGTTGTGTTCGTGACGGTGGCGAACATGACGCGGCATCTTCCCCTCGGCCACGTCATCGAGACAAGGGGTGACCGGTTCGCTCTCGGCATCCAGAAGTGGGATGGGAAGGACAACGTAACAGTCGTCGACAACTGGTTCGACGAAACGTTGTA
Source organism: Rathayibacter caricis DSM 15933 (assembly GCF_003044275.1). Lineage (NCBI taxonomy): Bacteria > Bacillati > Actinomycetota > Actinomycetes > Micrococcales > Microbacteriaceae > Rathayibacter > Rathayibacter caricis. The sequence continues at coordinate 63,591 of NZ_PZPL01000002.1, forward strand.
CGACCTCCGCTTCTGGGCACCAGACAGGCTGCATTTGAACACCGCGGGTCACCTGCATGCTGCCCGAAAAATTCCCGCAGCCCTGGGCGTCGAGGTCCAGCAGACGCTCGATCCGGTCGTAGAGGAGTTGCGGCACAGGTCCAGCGGCGTCTACTGGAGGGAACTCGTGCAGCCGTGGATCGGTCGGCGGGTGACGGGCCGATCGTCCGGTGACGGGCGGCGGCCCAAGAGCCCGACCATGCAACCCGTCGTTACACGCGCTGGCGCTACGACGACGGGAGAGATCGAGTCGTGGGAAATTTGACGAGGTTCAATGGTGGGCCCGTCGACAATGTCTTGGAGACGAAATGACACAGACCCCCGTTCGACGACGACGACTCGCCCCCGAGGCGCGACGCGAGGAGATCCTCCACATCGCAACACGTCTCCTCTCCGAGCGCGGCTTCAACGGGGTAGCACTGCAGGACGTGGCTGACGCGGCAGGGATGGCGAAGTCGGGTGTGCTTCATCATTTCCCCACCAAGGACAACCTGCTCGTCGAGCTGCTGAAGTATCGCGATCAAGGCGATCCCTCTCCGGCCGACCTTCTCGCCATTCCCGATCTCGATCGGGCGACCGCACGGGAGCTTTTGGACCAGGTGGTCGCGCGAAACTTCGAGCGACCGGAGATCGTCCGCCTCTTCACCGTGCTCGCGACAGAGTCGCTCGATCCCGCACATCCGGCCCATCAGTACTTCGGGGAGCGTCTCGCCAACCTCCGGATCGCTATCACTGAGGTGGCCTCGTTGATCCACCCCAACCCTGAGAGCGCGGCTCTGCGGATCATCGCTTTTCTCGACGGGTTGCAATTGCTCTGGCTCCGAGACGAGACCGCGCCCGTCCTCGCACTCTGGGCGGACTTCGCTGATGGCTTGTTCGCAGAGTAGCTCGTCGCGCGCAACTGGCCGTGGTTGCACGTGTCCCTCCTGCGGTCTAAAGTGACGCTACCGACCAAGTGGTCGGCAACGATTCTCGCGCGCGCTGAGGTCTTCACCTCAAGAACGGATAATGATGTCCGCCCCCCCTCCTCAACGTTCCCACCGGTACCCCTAATCCAGGAGCCGTCCGGTCTCGAACCGGCCTTGCTCGGTTGTCTTTCGGGATCTTCTTCGCGGCTGTTGCCGTCTTCGCCCCTTCGTTGGGCACGTCGATAGCCCTGCTCCCGGCACGGCTGGCGGAAGCGGCACCGTCGGACAAGGTGACGCTGCTCGCTATCTTCGCCGCCTTGGCAGCCGTCGTGTCCTTCTTGTCGATCCTGACCTTCGGCACTATCTCGGATCGGACACGTGGCCGCTTCGGCAAGCGAAACCCCTGGGTGCTGATCGGAGGCGTGGTCTCGGCTGGCGCAACCATATTGCTCGCCTTCGCCGACTCGGTGCCCTCGTTGGGGGCCGGCTTCCTGCTCCAGGCCGTCGGCATCAACATCGTCTTGGGCGCTCTGACGCCAGTCATCCCTGATCGCGTTCCCAGCCACCGCAGGGGAGTTGTATCGACCGCCTTGGGAGCTGGCACTCTCATCGGCGGTACCGTCGGAGTAGTGGCCGCATCCGCGTTCGCACCCGATCACCGGGCAGCGTTTCTGGTGCTCGCTGTCGTCGCCCTCGTCCTGACGGTCGCGTACCTCGCGTGCGCTCCGGACTTCTCGAATCGAGATGAGCCGGTCACCCGCCGGAGCTCTTCACTGCTCGCATCGATCAGCTTCCCCCGCAACGCGCCGGACTTCTACTGGGCCTTCTTCGGCCGCCTCGGAGTCATCCTCGGTTATTACACCGTTGGCGCATTGCAATTCTTCGTACTCAGCGAGCACCTCGGACTTGACGAAGTGAAGTCAGCTCAGCTGCTCGGCACGGCTGCCGTCGTCAATCTCATCGGGTCGCTAGTCGGGGCGCTGTCAGCGGGTCCACTCTCCGACCTGATCCACCGCCGCAAAGCGGTGACCGTCGCGTCCGCCATCATCATCGGGGTCGGTGTCGTCATACCCGCGCTCGTGCCGGAGCCGCTCGGATTCCTGGTCTATACCGGGATCGCTGGGCTCGGGCTCGGCATGTTCTTCTCGGTCGACGCAGCGCTCCTCAGTGAGCTCCTCCCCTCCGAGGACTCGAGAGGCAAAGACCTCGGGCTCCTCGCTCTGGCGACTAACGCCGGTCAGCTACTGGGACCCCTCGCGGGCGCGGCGGCCGTCGGGACCGGGATGGGGTTCTCTCCCGTCTTCGTCATCGCTCTCGTCTTCTGTGTGGTGGGTGGCCTCCTCCTCCTACCCATCCGATCTGTGAAATGACCGATGCCGCGTTCCGCCCCCTCCTCCCCCTACTGCTGGACTCTTGAAAGGCTGAAGCATATGACCTCCACCTCTTCAGAATCGCGGACCACGGGTGCCGACGACGTCTTTGTGTCCGATCTGACCCTGAACGAGAAGGTGTCACTCGTCGTCGGGGCGAGCGGTTCCGAAACCGTCGCTATCGAGCGGTTGAACGTCCGCTCGGTGCGCCTCGTCGATGGCCCTCACGGGGTTCGGCGACACGTGGATGGAGCTTCGCTGGGGATGTTCGATTCGCTGCCCGCCACATGCTTCCCGACGGCGGTGACGCTCGGTTCCAGCTGGAATACGGCGCTCATGCAGGAGGTGGGCGTAGCACTCGGACTCGAGGCTGCGGCCGCCGAGATCGACGTGCTACTCGGCCCGGGAGCCAATCTCAAGCGAACTCCTCTCGGGGGCCGCAACTTCGAGTACTTCTCCGAGGACCCGGCTCTTTCCAGCGGCATGGCTTCAGCGTGGATACGCGGGGTGCAGAGCACAGGCGTGGGAGCATCATTGAAGCATTTCGCGGCGAACAACGCCGAGCAACGCCGATACGGAATCGATGTCTACGTCGACGAGAGGGCACTCCGCGAGCTCTATCTCGCCAGCTTCGAACGATCCGTGATCGACGAAAAGCCTCGCACGATCATGGCGGCCTACAGCAAGCTGAACGGCATCCACTGCACAGAGAACACCTGGCTTCTCAAGGACCTTTTGCGCGCGGAATGGGGCTACCACGGCCTGATCGTCTCCGACTGGGGAGCCGCTTGGGACGGCGTGGCCGCCCTACGAGGGGGAACTGACCTGACGATGCCGGGACCCCTTCCCGCCCGAGGCATCCTCACGGCCCTCGAACGCGGCGAGATCGCGATTACCCATCTCGACGAGGCCGCGGGCCGTGTGCTCGATCTCGCGAAGCGGCCCGCCCCCATGTCATCGGTAATCGATCACGAATCTCACCATCGGCTCGCTCGACGGGCAGCGGCGGAAGGCACCGTTCTTCTCAAGAACGACGGCGGCATGCTTCCCCTTGCCGCTGGCAAGACCATTGCGCTGATCGGCGCGTTCGCGAAAACCCCTCGTTATCAGGGGGCGGGGAGTTCGAACGTCGTGCCGACCAGACTGGACGACCTCGCCGACGTCCTCAGCTGCGCGGTCGGAGCCAAAGATGTCACGTACTCCCCGGGATACGACCGAACAGAGAGCACCACAACGCCGTCGATGCTCGCGGACGCCGCGAACGCGGCGAGCATGGCGAACATCGCCCTCGTGGTCATCGGACTTCCGGAGGTTCTCGAATCCGAGGGCGTTGACCGACGCCACATGCAACTACCTCCAGCTCACAACGAACTCGTCGCCGCCGTCATGGCCGCGAACCCGCAAACCGTCGTAGTTCTGATGAACGGCTCGCCGGTGGAGATGCCGTGGCGGGACGAGGTGCCTGCCATCCTCGAGGCCTACCTGGGAGGTCAGGCCGGCGGCTCGGCACTAGCCGACGTTCTGCTCGGAGTCTCGGAGCCCGGCGGCCGACTGGCGGAGAGCTTCCCCGCCCGATATTCCGACCACCCAGTGTCCAGTCTCCCGGCTGGACCGAAGCAGACCGAGTACCGGGAAGGCATCTTTCTCGGGTACCGCTATTTCGACACAGCCCAGGTCGAGGTCGCCTTCCCGTTCGGTCACGGTCTCTCGTACACGACCTTCCAGTGGGGAGAGGCCACCCTCCTGCAATCGGGCTCCGTCGATTCGGCCGACCTCTCGGTGACGTTGACCATGACGATCAAGAACGTCGGCGTGAGATCAGGTTCCGAAGTCGTCCAGATCTACGTCTCGGATCCTAAGGCGAGCGTCTACCGACCGGCTCAGGAATTGCGTGCGTTCGAGAAGGTGCATCTCGCTCCCGACGAGGACTCGATCGTCACTTTCCAGCTCGACAACAGGGCCTTCGCCTACTGGGACGTGGAGACGCAGGGCTGGGTGGTCGAACCGGGCCAGTTCTACGTACACGTCGGAGCATCATCGCGCGACATCCGACAGACGGTGGAGATCAAAATTGCGAGCTTCTCGCCGCATGCTCAGACTTCCAAGGCGCCGAACCCGTACGAGCACGTCAACCCGGACGCGTTTACACGGGCCGGATTCGAGGCTCTCCTCGGACGGAGACTGCCTTCGAACGAGGCCCCGCAGGCGGGACGATTCGGCCTGGACACCGCTCTCGGGGACATGCAAGGCACCCTCGTCGGCCGCGTGCTGTTCCGTCTCATGCGCCGACTAGTAGCTCGAGAGCTCGGCGTCCCGAAAGGTGACCCGCTAATAGCAATCGCGTCAGACGTGGTCAAGCAGATCAACTTCCGAATGTTCCCCACCTTGAGCGGCGGAACGGTCACCCCTGCCCGTGCGCGAGTGCTCCTATGGGTTGTCAATCGTTGCTCCCGGTCGTTCCTGGGACGTCGCGGCGGGGAAGTTCGTCGACCCGATTGATTAGATAGCTTGTCGTTGTCGACGCCGATCGGCGCGCCTTAACTGCCCCTCGTGGGCTACGCCTGTTGCGAAGCGACAGCTCCCTCAGCTGCTACAACGACCTAGATGGCGTCCGAATCGGCCTGGACCAGATTCCGCGATGCGGTTCGCATGTGCGCCATGATCGTCTCCCGCGCACGAGAGACGTCGACAGTGCCGATGGCATCGACGATCTCCCGATGACGGTCCACGCTCATGTTCTCGGTAGCCCGCTCAAATCCTCCATACATAATCGACATGCGAATCGACCCTTCGAGCGCTTCCCACGAAGTGAGAAGCGTGACGTTCTCGGTGATGGTGATGAGGGTGCGATGGAAGTCGAGGTCTGCTTCGATCCGTTCCTCGAGTTCCAGACCCGTCGCGGTCGCCATCCTGGACAGAGCGGAGCGCAGCTGGTGCACAGCTGTCTCGCGGTGCTCGCCCTCGATGATTAGTCGTGCCGCGAGCGACTCGAGTGCGCCGCGGACGATGAAGATGTCGTGGATCTCTTTCGGGGTGAGTACGCGCACGAGCATGCGGCCGCGGGGCCCGCTAGTGATGAGTCCTTGCTGCTGCAGCTCGCGCATCGCCTCGCGCAGCGTGCCGCGACTGATCTGCAGCCGCTGCGCGAGGTCGACCTCGGAGAGGTGGGTTCCGGGGGTCATCTCACCGGAGGTGATGGCCCGACGGAGCGCACCGAGGGCGAGTTGACGGAGATTCGTGCGTTCGAGGCCCAGGAGAGCGGTCAAATCAGCGGCCATCATGTCCTCGCTGGTTGCGATGCGGTGTCGACAGGAAGATGTCGACGGTCGCCCCGAGTCTACGAGGCGACAGAGTTCAGCCGAGCTCGGACAGGACCTTCACGACGATCCGCTCGGTGGTGAGCCCGTAGCGCTCGTGCAAGGTGGGCAGGGCGCCGGCGTCGAGGAAGGCATCCGGGAGCGCGACCGGTACGACGCGGCGTCCGACTCCGCGCTGCACGAGGGCGGATGCGACGGTCTCGAAGAGGCCGCCGACGACGGAGTGGTTTTCGAGGGTGACGGCAAGACGCGGAGTGTCGAGTTGGGCGACGACGGTCTCGGCGTCGAAGGGCTTGATGGTTGGGGAGTGCACGACGGCGACGTCGACCTTGTGCGCGGCGAGGGCCTTCGCCGCCTGAAGGGCTCGCATCGTCATCAGACCGCTGGAGACGAAGACCACGTCGGCGCCCTCTCGAAGCACCTTGGCCTTCCCGAGCTCAAAGCGGTAGTCGTACTCGTCCAGCACCGTCGGGACCTTCCCGCGCAGGAGCCGGAGGTAGGAGGGGCCGCTGCTCGCAGCGAGTTGCGGCACTGCCTGCTCGATGTCGGTCGAATCGCACGGGTCGACGATCGTGAGGTTCGGCATCCCGCGGAAGATCGCGATGTCCTCCGTCGCCTGGTGACTCGGACCGTAGCCAGTAGTCAAGCCTGGCAGGCCTCCGACGATGTTGACGTTGAGGTTCGGTTCGGCGATATCGAGGCAGAGGAAGTCGTAGGCGCGTCGAGCGGCGAAGACGGAGTACGTCGAGGCGAAGGGCACAAATCCCGTCTCGGCGAGTCCGGCGGCGGCACCGAACAGTACCTGCTCGGCCATTCCCATCTGGAAGAAGCGATCGGGGTGCGCATGCTGGAACACGTGCATGTCGGTGTACTTGCCGAGGTCGGCGGTGAGGCCGACGATCCGCTGATCCGTTTCGGCCAACGCCGCGAGGGCATGGCCGAAGGGCGCCGAGGCGGTCTTCTGGCCGGGATCCGCGAACGACGCGATCATCGCCGACGTCTTGAGCTTGGGGGCGGGGGTGGTGGTGTTCATGCTGCGTTCCCTTCGCGGGCCGCGGTCAGCTGGTCGCGGCAGATCTGCCATTCGTTCTCGTCGATGCGCATGAAGTGCGCCTTCTCGCGGTTCTCCAGCAGCGGCACTCCGCGTCCCACTCTCGTGTCGCAGAGGATCACTGCGGGTACTCCGATGGGCGAGGAACGCCGAGATGCCTCCTCGAAGGCGGATTGCAGTGCGGTGGTGTCATTGCCGTCGACGCGCTGCGCGAACCAGCCGAAGGCTTCCCACTTCGCGACGAGGGGCTCAGTGCGCAGCACGGTGTCGGTCTTTCCATCGGCCTGGAGGGCGTTGACGTCGACGGTGGCGATGATGGAGCCGAGCTGGTGGTGGTGGGCCGACATCGCAGCCTCCCACGTAGAGCCTTCGTCGATCTCGCCGTCGGAGAGGAAGTTGATCACTCGGGCGTTGTTGCCGCGCAGGCGCAGGCCGAGGGCCATGCCGACGGCGACTCCGAGGCCGTGACCGAGGGAGCCACCGGAGATCTCCATGCCCGGCGTGTAGGTCGCCATCCCCGACATCGGAAGGCGCGAGTCGTCGGATCCGTAGGTGACGAGTTCGTCGACCGCGATGATTCCCACCTCGGCGAGGGCGGCATAGTGCCCGATCGCGTAGTGCCCGGTCGAGAGGAGGAATCGGTCGCGGTCGTCCCACTCCGGGTCCTCGGCACGGTAGCGGAGCTGGTCGGTGTAGACGGTGGCGAGGAGATCGGCGGCACCGAGGCCCTGGCCGACATAGCCCTGGCCCTGGACCTCGCCCATGTCGAGGATGTGATGGCGGATGCGGTAGGCCGCGTCATCGATCCGGCGCACCCGCTCGAGCGCGGTCATCGGCTCAGCGAGAGCGGTTGCGGTGTCCGGTGCTTCGCTGGTGACGGTGTCCGGGAGGGAGGTCATGACGGGTCCTTTCGAAGGCGATGCATCAGAGGGAGACGGTCTGCGGAGTGGTGGCGGCAGCCTCGGCGGCGAGGCGTCTCTCGCGTGGGCCCCACGTGTCCCTCGTGAGGAAGGCGGCAACCAGGCCGATCGCGGCGTACCCGCTGAAGAGGAGGGCCGGGCCCACCCAGCCGTAGGAGAGGAAGAGCAGCGTGGTGACGAAGGGAGTGAAACCGGAGACCATCGCGGAGATCTGGTAGGCGAGCGATGCGCCGGAGGAGCGGGTCTGTGCCTGGAACAGTTCGGGGAACCAAGCGCCTTGCACGCCGGCGAGGGAGTTCTGGCAGATTCCGTACGCCACGGCGAAGGTGATGATGATCAAGAGGAACGATCCGGTGTTCACCAGGAGGAACATGGGGACGCCGAAGAGCACGGCGAACGCGGTCGACCAGAGGTAGACCGGCCGTCGACCGACACGGTCAGTGAGTGCTCCCCAAAACGGAGTGGCGAAGACTCCGAGGGCAGCAGCGATGCATAGTGCCGTGAGCGTTTCGGTGCGGTCGGCGAGCTCAGTGGTGTTGAGGTAGCTGATCATGTAGGTGATCGCAACGGCGTAGCCGGCCGTCTCGGCGATCCGTAGCCCGATGCCGCGCACGATGTTGCGCCAGTCGTCTCGGATGACCCGGGTGATCGGGGACTTGACGATGATGCCGGCCGTTTTGACGTCTTCGAATACGGGGGACTCCGGCACCTTGGAGCGGATGATCAGGCCGACGGCGACCAGGACGATGCTGGCCAGGAACGGGACGCGCCAGGCCCAGTCGCCCGGGAGGGCGCCGCTGGACAGGAAGACGAGGTTCGCGAGGAGTAGACCGACGGGGAATCCGGCCTGCACGAGTCCGGTGAAGAAGCCCTTTCGCGTCCATGGCGCGTGCTCGTAGGTCATGAGAATCGCGCCGCCCCACTCGGCTCCGAAGGCGAGTCCCTGCACGATGCGGACGACGACGAGCAGGATCGGCGCGAGGACGCCGACGCTCTCGTAGGTCGGCAGCAGACCAATGAGGAATGTGGCCAGGCCCATGACGATCAACGAGGTGACGAGGACCGGCTTGCGGCCGACCTTGTCCCCGAGATGCCCGCCGATGATTCCGCCGATCGGGCGAGCGGCGAAGCCGACCCCGAGGGTGGCGAAGGAGAAAAGGGTCCCGGTCACGGGATCGGTACCTGGGAAGAACACGGTTCCGAAGTAGAGGGCCGCGGCGGTGCCGAAGCCGATGAAGTCGTAGGTCTCAATGACCGCGCCCACGCTGGAGCCGACGGCCACCCGCTTGACGTCTTTCGTTCCGTGCACGGGTCCGCGCATCTGCAGAGCGTCGTTGCTCATCGAACACCTTCCATCCTCGTTGATCGTCGCTCTAGACGACTGCGGACCAGTGTGCGCGGTCCCTGCATTCCTGTCAACGACTAATTGTTGACTGTCGACAGCAGCGGGAATATCGTTGCGGTGTCGTCGTCGACGAGCTCGGCGACTGATCTCGCCGCTCGACTGCCGGGGGCGCAAATACTCCCAGGAGGAACATATGAGCACTCGCACCGCCGTCGTCACCGGAGCGACTTCGCCGCAGGGGATCGGCCTCGCCACAGCCCGCCGTTACGCCCGCGACGGCTGGGACGTCGTCATCCTCGACCTCGATGCCACCCTCGCCGGCGTCACAGCTCTCGACATCGCCGACGAATACGGTGTCTCGGCATTCGGCACGCGCATCGACGTCGCAGACGAGCGATCCGTGGCATCAGCGCACGCTGCCGTCGCGGCCGAGGTCGCAGCGGACCGACTCGCCCCTGTCGGCGCGTTGGCGAACATCGCCGGCATCACCTCGCCCGTGCCATTCCTCGAGACGACCCTTCAGCTGTGGAACACGGTCCTCGCCGTCAACGCGACCGGCACCTACCTCGTCACGAGAGCCTTCCTGCCTGACATGCTCGCTACCGGTTGGGGGCGCATTATTACCATGTCCTCGGTTTCCGCGCAACGCGGAGGGGGCGTCTTCGGCAAGGTGCCCTACTCCGCGGCGAAAGCCGCCGTCGTCGGCTTCACCAAAGCACTCGCTCGCGAACTCGGAGACAGCGGAGTGACCATCAACGCCATCGCTCCGGGCGCGGTCGACACCGCCATCCGCGTCGGATCAACTCCGGAGCAGGAACAGGCGATCGTGGACGCGATCCCACTCGGCCGCACCGCGTCGGTCGACGAGGTCGCCGCGGTCATCGCGTTCCTCTCCTCCGACGGCGCGGCTTACCTGACGGGCACCACAATCGACATCAACGGCGGAAGCCACCTGCACTGACCGGTACGGTGCTACGCCTCGCGTCCGAGGTCGCGGCGCCGCCGGGACCGGCGAATCCGTAGAGCCCGATCCCAGGTGTTCTCACCCATTGGGTCGCTTCAACCCGCGCCGGTGAATCTCGCACTTGCCCGTTCATTCACTCCGATCCTCGTGTGCGATGCAGAAGACAGACCAAACCGATCGGACGTCCGCTTCGAAGATTGCAGGACGGTGCAGTCCGAGGTAAGGGCGGTGCCTCACCCGAAGAGGCGCCGTCTCTCAGCCGCGGCGATCGGCGCGCAAAACAAGGAATGCCCTGCTGCTAGGACTATTCGTGCCGACCCCATCGAATCACGCCAAGGCCCGGTCGATCGACTGCGAAGCGACCAGATCAACTGCGGCCTCCGCTGGAACCTCACAAGTCGAGTATTTGAAGTCGTCCATCCGGTAGGCAAGCCGATCGTTCCGATCTGAGCAGACGCGATGCACGCACCGGCAAGCTCGAATGCCTTGCTCGGCTCCCCTGAACACTCCAATGCGATCAGCCCATCTCCGACGGTCACGCCCGCTCTAGAACTGCGTGCTGGCTATGCGTCACCATCGAACATCGAGGTGACGGACCCGTCCTCGAACACCTCATGGATCGCGCGCGCCAACAACGGTGCGATCGGCAAGATGGTGAGACGGTCCCACTTCTTCTCATCGGGCAGCGGCAGCGTATCGGTAACGACAACGGAGTCGATGAACTCGGAGCTAAGAAGCTCGCGTGCCGGCTCCGAGAAAATCGCGTGGGTCGCGGCGACCACGACCCCAATTGCTCCGGCATTCTTGAGCGCCTCAGCACCCTTAGCGATCGTGCGTCCCGTGTCAATCATGTCGTCGACGAGCAGGCACACGCGGCCGTTGACGTCTCCGACAATCTCGTGAATAGAAACGTGGTTAGCCACTCCGGGGTCGCGGCGCTTGTGGATGATCGCGAGCGGCACGCCGAGCTTGTCGCTCCAGATGTCGGCGACGCGGACGCGGCCCATGTCGGGCGAGACGACGGTCAGGGTCTTAGGGTCGAGCCTCTTGCGGAAGTGCTCGAGCAGGACGGGCATCGCGAAGAGGTGGTCGACGGGGCCGTCGAAAAAGCCCTGGATCTGCGCGGCGTGCAGGTCGACCGACATTATGCGGTCGGCTCCGGCGGCCTTGAAGAGGTCGGCGACGAGGCGGGCCGAGATCGGCTCGCGGCCGCGGCCCTTCTTGTCCTGCCGGGCGTAGGGGTAGAACGGCGCGACGACGGTGATGCGCTTGGCCGAGGCGCGCTTGAGGGCGTCGACCATGATGAGCTGCTCCATGAGCCACTCGTTGATCGGCGAGGTGTGCGACTGCATGACGAACACGTCGCCTCCGCGGACGCTGTCGCCGTAGCGCACGTACAGCTCGCCTCCGGAGAAAGTGCGCCCCTCGGTTGGGACCAGCTCGGTGCCGAGCTCGGCGGCGACAGCCTCCGCCAGTGCCGGATGCGCCCTCCCCGAGACCAAGACAAGGCTCTTCTTGTTGCTGGCGGTGATGCCCGTCACTGTTCTCCGCTTCCTTCAGTCGGCTAGTCCGCACCTGTGAGCTCGACGCCAAGGACACTTCCGCGGTAGTCACCGCTACGGTCCCAGGTTGATGGGTGTACGCCCAACTAGCCGTATCACGCTGCGAAGCGCAGGCTACGTGCGATCAAATTTTTAGACTGGCCGCCGACGCCGATCACGCTTCGTCCTCGATTCTATGTGCACCTGAGCCAGCCGGCCGCGCTGCAGACCACAAGGCGCCCTCGAGGTTTGACCCGTGGAGGCACGGACAACAAAGCTCGGTCTCTGTTGGTAGGCCGCGACCGCTCCCGATGCTTGGGCGCAGGCCGAAACGTCTTTTCATTCCCAGCCGGAGGCAAAGACGCACCCTAGCTCCGGCGCTCCTTCATGAGTGCAGCTCGCGTTTTGGTGATGACGGCGCGGGGGCGGCGCGGACACCTGACGCTCAGGACGCCCGAGCAGCTCCGAGAGACGGACGCGAACGCTGCCGTCTATCACCCGGCAGGAATCGCGGTTCTGCGCGCGGGTCCTGTGGATTCCCGCACGACGAGAGTCGCGCTCGGCCCATCCGATGGAACGGTTGCCGTCTTACCGTCGATTCGAGCGAGGAGGGCTCGAAGGGCGGCGCGGCCCTGAGTGGCGAAGTCTAGGCGGATGGTGGTGAGTGCGGGCGAGAAGTAGGCGGCTTCGGGGGTGTCGTCGACGCCGCTGACGCTCACGTCGGTGGGAACCCCGAGACCGCGGCGACCGAGCGCGCGGACGGCTCCGAGCGCCATCTGGTCGTTGGCGGCGACGATCGCGGTGGGGATGCGGTCATCGGGTAGGGCGATCACGGTGTCGTATCCCGAGCGGGCCGACCAGTCGCCATGCACGACGTCGGCCGCGGGCAGGCTATGGCGCCGGAGCTCAGCGTTGATGGCGCGGAGTCGGTTGCGTGCGGCCGACCACGTCTCCGGGCCGGCGATGTGCAGGAAGCGCCGGTGGCCTAGCCCGACGAGGTGGTCGACGAGCTCCTCGATGCCGCGGTGCTCGGGGTCCGCGGGGAGGCCGGTCTGCTCGGCCTCGGCAGCGATGACGACGGGCACGCGGAAATCGGTCTGCTCGAAGACGGCGCGTGTGCTGTCGGTCGAGGCGAAGGCGAGGATGCCGGCGAGCTCGTACCGGGTCAGCAGCTGCAGCGCGTCGCTGAGCTCGTCGACGTCGCCCATGTCGAGGGTGATGACATCGAGCAGGTACCCGGCCTCGCGGGCGGCAACGGTGGCTCCCCGGATGATCGTGCTGGGCCCCACCTGGTTCACCTCGTGGGTGAGCGCCCCGATGCGGGTCGCGCGCCCAGAGATCAGCGCTCGCGCGGTGAGGTTCGGCCGGTAGTGAACGGTCTCGAGCGCCTTCTGAATTTTCGCCGTGGTCGAGGGGCGCATGTCAAGTCCGCGCATGTAGCGGCTCACCGACTGGTGCGAGACTCCTGCGACCCGGGCGACGTCGTAGATCGTGGCGACCTTGTCGGTCGGCTCGGCGGGCGCGCTCTCGAACGCTGTCGTCACATCGCCCCCCCCGTCGTCACTTGCGCTTTCTATTTTTATCGATAACAATCGCTTTCGCCAACTGTTATCGAGAACAGTTCGGCGCAAACCACGATGGAGTGCCCCCGTGAGCGCATCGACGCCCTCCCTGCCCGCCGAGATCCTCTTCGGCATGGCCTACTACCCCGAGTACCACGTGACGGATCGTCTGGTCGAGGATCTCGACCTGATGGTCGCGGCCGGCATCACGGTCATCCGGGTCGGCGAGTCCGTATGGTCGACCTGGGAGCCGTGGTCGGGGCACTTCGAGCTGGAGTGGATGCAACGGGTCCTCGACGAGGCGCACGAGCGCGGTATCCGCGTCGTCCTCGGCACGCCGACTTACGCGGTGCCGCCGTGGCTGCAGACCGCCTACCCGGAGATCGCGGGGGAGCGGCGAACCGGCGAGAAGATCGCCTGGGGTGCCCGCCAGGAGGTCGACTACTCCCACCCCGCGTTCCGGTTCCACGCCGAGCGCGTGATCCGCGCGGTCATCGGCCGCTACGCCTCACACCCGGCGATCATCGGCTATCAGGTCGACAACGAGCCCGGACTCGAGCTGCTGCACAACCACGGCGTCTTCACCGGCTTCATCCGGAGCCTGCGCGAGCAGTACGGCGACGTCGAGACGCTGAACCGCGAGTGGGGCCTCACCTACTGGTCGCACCGGATCGACGACTGGAGCGAGCTGTGGCGCCCGGACGGCAACACGTTCCCGCAGTACGACCTCGCCTGGCGCCGCTACCAGGCGCAGGTCACAACCGATTTCATCGCCTGGCTGGCCGACATCGTACGCGAGTACTCGACCCCGGCGCAGTTCGTGACCACGTGCCTCCAGTACCCCCGCCGGGGCGTCGACGACCGCACCGTCTTCGAGGCGCTCGACATCGGCTCCGGCAATCCGTACTACGGGATGCAGGACCATCTCGACGCCGGCGTCGACCGGGAGCACCCGAACTACTGGACCACCTCCGGAGTTGCCGGCCTGTTCCGGCAGGCCGACCGTCTCTACTCCTCAAAGCAGCAGCGCTACCTCGTCACCGAGACCAACGCGCAGGCCATCGACGCGGCGGAGGCGAACTTCCCGCCGTACCCGGGCCAGCTGAAGCAGGTCGCGATCGCCTTCGTGTCGCGCGGCGCGGCGATGATCGAGTACTGGCACTGGCACACGCTCCCATTCGGCGCCGAGACGTACTGGGGGGGTGTGCTGCCGCACAGCCTCGTCCCCGGTCGCGTCTACGACGAGGTCGCAGCGATCGGCGCCGAGCTGAAGAGCCTCGGCGGCGCGCTCGAGGGCTTCGTCCCCGATGCCGACGCGGCCGTGCTCTGGTCCACGCCGAGCCGCTACGCGATGCAGTTCATGCCGCCCTTCCCCCGTGACGGCCGCCCCGACGAGGAGTCCTACGAGTGCATCGTCGACTCCTTCTACCGCGGTGTGATCGACTCCGGGCGTCAGGCGCGGATCCTGCACGTCGAGCAGGCGCGCGACCTCGGCGCCGCGGAGCTCGCGAAGCGATTCCCCGTCGTGATCGCGGCCGGCCTCTACATCAGCACCGACGAAGACCTCGAGCTGCTGCGCGAGTACGCCGCCCACGGCGGGCACCTCGTCCTCGGACCCCGCAGCGTCTACGCGGATGAGGAGGCGCGCGCCCGCATCGAGGTCGCTCCCGCCCGTCTGACCGGCGCTGCCGGCGTCAGCTACGAAGAGTTCTCCAACCTGGAAGCGCCGCTCGGCGTGACGGGAGGTTCAGACTTCACGGTGTCCGCAGAGGCGCGCGGAACGCTCTGGGTCGACGGCCTCCGGCCCGAGGGCGCCACCGAGCTGGCGGGGTACACGCACCCACGTTTCGGGCGGTTCCCCGCCGTAACCACAAGCCGCTGCGGCTCCGGCGACATCACGGTCGTCGGCACGATCCCCAACCCCGCCTTCGCCGCCGACATCCTCTCGTGGGTTCTCGGCGAGAGGGTCGCAGCCGGAGTCGTCGCGACCGACGGGTCCGTGACGGTCACCTCCGGCACCGCCTCCGGCGCGCGGTTCCACTTCGCCTTCAACTGGGGCTGGAACGAGCGCTGCGTGACGCTCGCCGCCCCGGCCACCGACGCGTTCTCGGGTGAGGCGTTCCCCGCCGCCGCCGAGCTGCGCCTCGGTCCCTGGGACGTGCGCGTCCTCCGCATCGACGCCGAGGAGGCGCACCAGTGGTGACCATTCAGGAGCTCGCAGAGCGCAGACCCACCGTCGCGCCCGACTCCACTCCAGTGCGAGCCACCCCCACGCGTGCCAGGCGCGACTGGACGGGCTGGCAGTTCACCGGGCCGTTCGCCCTCGTGTTCGTGCTGGTCTTCATCGCCCCGCTCGTCTACGCGCTCTGGCTGAGCCTCTTCCAGAACCGAATCATCGGCGGCAACTCCTTCGTCGGCGTCGACAACTACATCGCCGTGCTGAGCGACCCGCAGTTCTGGGACGGGTTCCTGCGCGTCGTGCTGTTCCTGCTGGTGCAGGTCCCGATCATGCTCGTGCTCGCACTCGTCGCCGCCCTCGCCATCGACAGCGTCCGCCTCTACGGGGCGGGCCTGTTCCGGATGATGCTGTTCCTCCCGTACGCCGTGCCCGCGGTCGTCGCGGTGCTGATCTGGGGGTTCCTCTACGGGAACAACTTCGGCCTGACCGCGAACATCAACGACTTCCTGGGGTCGGACGTGCTGAGGCCGCTGACGGCGTCGTGGATCCTCGCATCGATCGGCAACATCGTGACCTGGCAGTACATCGGCTACAACATGCTGATCTTCTATTCGGCGCTGAAGACGATCCCCACCGAGCTGTACGAGGCGGCCGAGCTCGACGGCGCCCGCGGCTTCCAGGTGATCCGGGCGATCAAGCTGCCGGCCGCCCGGGGAGCGATCGTCATCGCGACCATCTTCTCGATCATCGGCAGCTTCCAGCTCTTCAACGAACCCAACGTCCTGAAGCCCCTCGCCGAGAACGTGATCTCGTCCTACTTCACCCCGAACATGTACGCCTACAACCTCTCGTTCGCAGGCCAGCAGTTCAACACCGCGGCGACAGTCGCGATCGTGATGGGCGTGATCACCGCCGTGATCGCCTACGTCGTGCAGCTGCGCGGCAGCCGAAAGGACGACCTGTGAGCATCACCACTCTTCGCACGGTGAACCCGAGCGCGCGACGGGCATCGACGATCAGCCGCCCCCGCAAGTCGATCGCGCTGACGATCGTCATGATCCTGTTCCTTCTCTACGCCGTCATCCCGCTGCTCTGGCTCGTCATCAACGCGTCGAAGACGCAGGCGGACCTCTTCAGCACGTTCGGCCTCGGGTTCGGCAACAGCTTCGCGCTGGTCGACAACATGATCGAGACCTTCCGCTACGACGACGGGATCTTCCTCCGCTGGCTCGGGAACACGCTCCTCTACGTCGTCGTCGGCGCCGGCGGTGCGACCCTCCTCGCGACCCTCGGCGGCTACGGCCTGGCCAAGTTCCGCTTCCCGGGACGCCGCGCGTACTTCGCGGTCGTCCTCGGTGCAGTCGCTGTGCCCGGCACCGCGCTGGCCGTCCCGACGTTCCTGCTGTTCAGCCAGCTGGGCCTGACCAACACCCCGTGGTCGATCATCATCCCGTCGCTGATCACGCCGTTCGGGCTCTATCTGGTCTGGGTCTACACGATCGACTCGGTGCCCACCGAGCTGCTCGAGGCGGCGCGACTGGACGGCGCGAGCGAGATGCGCACCTTCTTCACCATCTCTCTCAAGCTGCTCACCCCCGGAGTCGTGACGGTCGCGCTCTTCTCGGTGGTCGCGACCTGGAACAACTACTTCCTGCCGCTGATCATGCTGAGCGACCCCCAGTGGTACCCGCTCACCGTCGGCCTCAACCAGTGGAGCTCGCAGGCGAGCGGGGTCTCGGCCGACCCCATCTACAACCTCGTCATCACCGGCTCCCTCATCACGATCATCCCGATCGTCCTGATCTTCCTCGTCCTCCAGCGCTTCTGGCAGTCCGGCCTGAGCGCCGGCAGCGTCAAGGGCTGACTCTTCTCCCTCCTCACCCCTGCATCACCACAACGAAGTGAAAGGAACACCCATGTTCAACCTCCGCAGAGGCGCGCGGCGTGCCCGCACTGTCGCGGGCCTCGTCGTCACCGGTCTCGCCGCGATGTCCCTCGTCGCGTGCAGCTCGGGCTCCGGCTCGAGCGCCGCAGGATCGGCCGACGACCTCGACGCAGCACTCGAGAAGGGCGGCAGCCTGACGTACTGGACCTGGACCCCCTCGGGCGAGGCGCAGGCCGAGGCGTTCATGAAGGAGTACCCGAACGTCGACGTCGAGGTCGTCAACGCCGGCACCGCGACCGACGAGTACACCAAGCTGCAGAACTCCATCAAGGCCGGTTCCGGCGCGCCCGACGTCGCCCAGATCGAGTACTACGCCATGCAGCAGTTCGCCCTCTCGGACGGCCTGCTCGACCTCACCCCCTACGGGATGGGCGACCTCGAGGACTCCTACACCGCCTCCACCTGGGGCGCCGTGAACCTCAACGGCGGCCTCTACGGCCTCCCGCAGGACTCCGGCCCCATGGTCATGCTCTACAACAAGACGGTCTTCGACCAGTACGGCCTCGCCGTCCCGACCACCTGGGACGAGTACATCCAGGAGGCGCAGAAGCTGCACTCGGCCGACCCGTCGAAGTTCATCACCAACGACGCCGGCGACCCCGGCTTCGCCGACCCTCTGATCTGGCAGGCCGGCGGCACGCCCTTCACGACCGACGGCACCGACATCGCCATCGATCTGCAGGACGAGGGCACGCAGAAGTGGGCCGACACCTGGAACCAGCTCCTCGAGCCCGGCCTGCTCTCGCCCATCCCCACGTGGTCGGACGAGTGGTTCACCGCCCTCGGCAACGACTCGATCGCGACACTGATCACCGGCGCCTGGATGCCCGGGATCCTCGAGAACTCCGTCCCCGACGGTGCCGGTGACTGGCGCGTCGCTCCGCTGCCCAGCTACGACGGCTCCGCCGCGACCGCCGAGAACGGCGGCAGCGCCCAGTCGGTCATCAAGCAGTCCGAGAACCCGGCTCTCGCGGCCGCGTTCCTCCGCTGGCTCAACAGCTCCGACGAGAGCATCGACGTCTTCCTCGGCACCGGAGGCTTCCCCTCCACGACCGCCCAGCTCGAGGCCGACGACTTCCTGAACGCCACGCCCGAGTACTTCGGCGGCCAGGAGATCAACAAGGTCCTCGTCGACGCCTCGAAGAACGTCGTCGAGGGCTTCGAGTACCTGCCGTTCCAGGTCTACGCCAACAGCGTCTTCCCCGACACCGTCGGCCAGGCCTACGCCAACGGCACCGACCTCAACGAGGGGCTGAAGGACTGGCAGGACAACCTCGTCACCTACGGCGACTCGCAGGGCTTCTCGGTCAATGAGTAGCACGACCCCGGGGCCCGGGCGGCCGACCGCCCGGGCCCTTCCCCTCCTTCCCCCCCAGAGATCTCAGGAGAGAACAACGATGTTCATGAAGGAACGACGGCCCCTCGGCCGAACGGCGGGCCGCGCGCTCGGAGTCTTCACCCTCGCGGTGGCGATGCTCGGCGGTTCCGCACTCACCGCCCAGGCGTACGTGCCGCAGAGCGGGATCGTCTACCAGCTCGACCCGAACCAGCCCTGCCTCAAGGGCCGAGGCAACTGCGCCATCTACCCCAAGTCGGCACAGCTCCCCAGCGGCCGGATCGTCGCCGCCTTCGAGGAGTCGATCGTCGCGCCCTCCGGAGGCGCAGCAGGGCAGGACATGCCCGTCTACTCGAGCGACGACGACGGGGACTCGTGGCAGCCGCTCTCGCGGGTCGGAGCGCCGGCCTCCCTCTCCTCCGACCCGCAGTACGCGGAGTACACCAGCAACTGGACCAACCCCTACCTCTACGTCCTGCCCCAGGCCGTCGGCGATCTGGCCGCGGGCACCCTCCTCCTCGCGACCGTCGTCTCGGGCGAGGACGAGTACTACCGGGAGCAGAAGGCCGCCGACCCGAACTGGCTGCCGAACAACGACGGCGACCGGCGCGACGTCGGCATCGCCCTCTACGCGAGCACCGACGAGGGCGCCACCTGGTCGATCCGCAGCATCGTCGCCGCAGGAGGCTGGCAGGGTGGCAGCGCCGGCGCCAAGGGCCAGAACATCGCGACCGCGAACACGAACCGCCAGGTCGACCCGGTCTGGGAGCCGCACCTCATCGTGCGCGACGGGAAGCTCGTCGTCTTCTACTCCGACGAGAACGACTACCTCGGCTTCGACGCCACGACCGGAGTCGCGATCCCCGACCCCGCCAACGCGACCGCACCCGACTCGATCGGGCAGATCCTCGCGCACCGCACCTGGGACGGCCGCGCCTCCTCGAGCTGGGGCCCGATCACCGTCGATGCCGCCGGCTTCACCGAGGACCGCGGCAACGGCAAGACGCAGATCGGAGGCGGCCGGCCCGGCATGACGACCGTCGCACCGACCACCGACGGCAAGTGGTTCCTCACCTTCGAGTACTTCGGCGGAGGCGACGATGTCCGGTACAAGGTCGCCGACGACCCGCTGCGGTTCTTCGCCGACGGCGACCCGGACGGCCAGAACATCTCCGCACTGCCCAAGGCTCCCGGCTCCCGTGTCCACGCCCGCGGCGGCAGCCCCGTCCTCGTGACACTGCCCGACGGACGCATCCTGTACAACGGCTCGAACAGCGGCAACATCTGGGTCAACGAGAGCGGCCGCAGCGACGGCGCATGGACCGAGTACCAGACCCCGCTCGGCGGCGGCTACAGCCGCAACCTGCAGTACGTACAGGGCACCGGTCGCGTCGTGATCCTCCAGGCCACCTGGGGCGGACCGGGCACGCAGGCGACCATCCGCCACGGCGAGGTCGACCTCGGCGACTCGCAGGGCGCCTACTACCAGCTCGTCAACCGCAAGACCGGTCAGATCCTCGGCACCGGCGGCAACGACAACGACGACAACATCGGCAACGCCGACACGCCGAGTGTCGCCTCCGAAGCGGCGTCCGCCGCGGTCGGCGACTCGCAGTACTGGCACCTCACCGAGAAGTCCGGAGGCGCTTACACGCTGCTCAACAAGGCCGGCGGTCGCGAAGCGGCGATCTGGGGCGGCGGCGCCTCCTCGGGTCAGCGCCTCGGCCTGTGGGTCGACAACACCGCTCCGGGGCTCTGGAACCTGGTGCCCGCCACCGACGGTTCCGTGCGATTCCAGTCGACGCGCAACACCTCGCTCTACCTCTCCGGAGCGAGCGCGAGCTCGCCCGTCACGCTGCAGCCGTCGGCGACCGACGGCTCGCAGGACTGGACACTCGTCCAGCTGGCGCCCACCGCCTCCGCTCTGACCACCGCCACCCGGTCGGAGCGCCTGATCGGCACCGACCAGGTCGCACCGGGAGCCGCCGTCGCGCTCGACGCGACCGCGACGAACCGAGCCGGCACCGCTCGGCACGCCGGAGTGGACGGGCACGCGTACGCGCTCGTCGGCGACGCCGTGACCGATCTCGGAGTCGTCGCGTTCGACTCCTCGCAGCGCGGCAGCATTACGCTGCCCGCCTCGCTCACCGGAGGAACGACGGCACGCATCGCTGTCGCCTTCGACAGCGGCCCGCTGGTCTGGGACACCATGACAGTGCGCGATCCGGCGACCCTCCCCCTGACCACGACGGCCACGAGCCGTTGCGTCGCGGGCAAGGTAGTCCTCACGACCATCGTTTCCAATGGCAGCGCCTCGAACGTCGATGTGACGGTCAACAGCGCCTATGGCTCGAAGACAACGGCCGCCGTGAAGCCGGGCTCGAACACGAGCTCCGCCTTCACGACCCGCCTAACCACGATACCCGCCGGCCAGGTGACCATCACCGGCACCGGCGTCGTCTCGGGTGAGACCGTGACCACGACGTCGACGACCGCATACCCCGCCCGCACCTGCTGACACGACGGGGGCACAGCCGCTATCAGCGCTGCGCCCCCCGCCCACCGATCCGAGGCTGCGACGTGTCGCTCCTCGCCCTGACCGCCCGCCCGGGCCGGAAACCCCCTTCCTCCAGCCCGGGCGGGCTTCCTTCACGAGCGTGTCCGCGATGATGCAGACCGCGGAACAGAGAACAGGTGTAATGAACATCCGCTCCCTCCGCATCCGCGGCGCCGCCGGAGTTGCGGAAGGATTTCTCCTGCTCGGCGTCGCCGGCACCGCGATGGCCGACAATCAGCAGGGCACCGGCGACGTCGACATCGCTCTCCTCGCCACTTCGGGCTCGCATTCGAGCGGCGTGCTACCCCGCATCCCCCTTGGCGTGACGGCAGCTTCTTTGACGCCTCAGAATCGATACTCATGCAGGTTCGAGTCAGGAAGAGGGGTCGCGGTAATGCGTGGCCTCCCTTTCGTTGGCCCCACTCCAACGGGCAGCGACGTCGTTCAGGGCACGGGTGGTAGCCGTCGCGACGACCGATCGGCATCGGCATCGGTTAGCGGCTCGCTGTAGTCCTCGAGCGCCATATGAAGGGGAGAGCACAGTCGCTCTGGTAATACGGGACCGGTTCCGGTCACCGAGCCACGAGCGTCCCGCGGCGCCATACCCTCCGGATCAGCTGGACACCAGGCCGATAGGCGAGGTGCGAAGGATCCGGTGCGTCGAGCTCGACGAGATCTGCTCGTGCGCCGACGCGAAGCGTCCCGACATCATCGCGCCGAAGCGCCGTCGCGCCACCGAAGGTCGCTGCCCACACAGCTTCGGCCGAGGTCATCCCCATCTCGCGGACGGCGAGAGCGACGCAGAAGGGGAGCGACGAGGTGAAGGAGGAGCCCGGGTTGCAGTCGCTGGCGAGGGCGACGTGGACTCCTGCGTCGATCAGTCGTCGGGCGTCCGGGTACGGCTGTCGAGTGGAAAACTCGACACCGGGCAGCAGGGTAGCGACGGTCTGAGAGCGGCTGAGCGCGGCGATGTCGTCGTCGGTGAGGTAGGTGCAGTGGTCGACGCTCGCGGCATCAAGCTCGACGGCGAGTCGAACGCCCTCGCCCGGGCCGAGCTGGCTCGCGTGCACGCGCACGCCCAGACCGCGATCGCGCCCAGCGAGAAGGATCTGGCGCGATTCGTTGGGGGTGAAGGCTCCGGTCTCGCAGAAGACGTCGATCCAGCGGGCATGAGGCGCAGGCGTCGAGCATATCGCCGATGACGAGGTCGATGTACTCTTCACGTCGCTCGGCGTATTCGGTCGGAACGACGTGCGCGCCGAGGTAGGTCACCTCGTCGGTGAGCTGCGCGGCCAAACGCACGAGGCGTTCCTCGGTCGCGAGGTCGAGGCCGTATCCGCTCTTGATCTCGAGGGTGGTGGTGCCGTGCGCATGCGCCTGGCTCAGCAGGTGCTGCGCATTCGCGAGGAGTTCGTCGTCGGAGGCGGCCCGGGTCGCGGTGACCGTCGAGCGGATCCCACCGGCGGAGTAGCGGCTTCCTGCCATGCGTGCCTCGAACTCGGCCGAGCGGTCGCCCGCGAAGAGGACGTGGCTGTGCGAGTCGACGAAGCCGGGGATGACCGAGCGTCCGCCGACGCGAGTCACGGTGTTGGCGGCGGGGGCGTCGGACGCCGCTCCGATCCAGGCAATGAGTCCGTCCTCGACGACGACTGCGGCATCGGTCCACGTGCCCAGGTCGCCGATGACCGGGCGGGAGCCGTCTCGGGGCGTGTTGATGACGAGGGTGCCGATATCGGTGAGGAGGTGGGAGGAGGTCATCGAAGGGGCCTTCCGCTGATCTGGGCTTTGGGTTCGTCGGTGCGTTCGCGCGCCTCGTCGAGCGCATCGAGCGCGGCGGCGAGCAGCCCCGTAGTGCCGGTGGTGTCGACGAGGCGTCCGCCGACGATGGTGGTGCGGATGTCGGCGGCAGTCGCCACCAGCGGCAGCGCCTCGGCAGGAGCTCGGAGGGTCCGCATCGATTCCTCGTCGAGCTCGACGAGGTCGCAGACAGCTCCGACGGAGATACCGCCGCGCCATCCGAGTGCGCGGTAGCCGTCGACGGTGCCCGCTCGCCAGAGCTCGGCGGGTGAGAACACTCCGCGGCGGTGGCGGGCGAGGCGTTCCCCTGCTTCGAGTCCTCGGAGCTCGAGCAGCGGGTCGATGACGGCGTTCTGGTCGGAGCCGATGGTGACGGAGGCGCCAAGCGCGGCGAGTGCACGAGCCGGCCCGATGCCGTCGCCGAGGTCGGCTTCGGTGCTCGGACACATCACGACCGCTACTCCGGCCCCGCCGAGGAGGTCGTGGTCGGAGTCGGACAGGTGTGTCGCGTGCACGACGGAGAGCCGGCGCGAGAGAGCACCTGCTCGGGCGAGCAGCTCGGTGGGCGTGAGTCCAGTGGCGGCGAGGCACTCCTCGTTCTCACGGGGCTGCTCCGACAAATGGATGTGCAGCGGGACATCAGCAGGCAGGCCGGCGACCAGCGCGGAGATCTCCCGCTCGGGTACGGCGGGCACCGAGTGGATGGCGGCCCCCAGGAGCACATCGCGGTGGCCAGCCAGATCGGAGCGGAGGCGATGCCAGCGGTCGAGCCACGCGGCGGCGCTTCCGTCCCCGAATCGCAGCTGCTCGGGTTCGAGTCCTCTGCCGAGACCGCCTCCGAGGTACAGGGTGTCGAGGAGGGTGAGCCGGATGCCCGCGTCCTGCGCGGCGTCGGCGACGGTGCGCTCCATCGCATGCTCGGGTTCGCGGTACGGCGCGCCACCCGGTCGGTGGTGGACGTAGTGGAACTCGCCGACTGCGGTGTAGCCGGCGGAGAGCATCTCTCCGAAGACCGCGCGGGCGAGGGAGCGGTAAAGGCGGGGATCGAGCGTCCCGGCGACGGCGCACATCTCCTCCCGCCACCGCCAGAAGTCCCCTCCCTCGGCATGCGTGCGGCCGCGGAGGGCCCGGTGGAAGAGATGCGAGTGGGCGTTCGCGAACCCCGGGCCGACGGTGCCGAGCCGGTGGCCAACCTTGTCCGGAATCAATCAGTCCAGGCGGACGGGTCAGGATGTCGGATCGAACAGAAGCTGGCGAGAGCACGCGTCGAGGACTGCACTGCGCTCGTCGCCCTCCGTGAGGCATGACTCCTCGAAGGCGAGGCGCTGGAACTTGGGTCCTTCGGGCACGAGACTTAGCATCTGCTCTGCCGAGCCGGAGCACGTTTCCAGAACCAAGAGTTGTCCCCGGACGGTGATGCAAGTCCCCTCCGTGCGTGATCGCACGAGGATCTCCTCGTCGGAGACGGGGATCGTCTGCCACTGCTGGTTGGCGCCGCCGTTGCAGTCATAGATGATCGCCGTCGCATCCCCCTCCATTCCGGGTGCATCGAGGCAGCGGTCGTCGGTGGCGGTATGAAACTCTCGGAACGGCGTTCCTGGGGCAACGCCGTCGATGGTCCCCTCGGACACTGAGATCGACAATGCAGTCGACCACTCGAGGGAGAGCGAGCGTTCGGTGGGGAAGGTGAGGGGTAGCCACACGTAGTCGGAATCGTTCACTGGCGCGTCTCTGGCTCCCGCCCATCGGTCACCGAGGTAGAGGAAGCTCGTGCGCGAGGACCCGGCGACGGGGAGGACGAATGCCGCCTGCGAGCCGAAGGCCTCGGCGTCTCCAACGGGTAGAAGTTCGCTCCAAGGTCCGGCCGGATCAGGTGCCGTGGCGTACATCGCTTGGTTGGGGTCCCAGCCAGTGGCTCCCGACGTCATGAGGAAGTATGTGTCGTTCCGCTGGAAGAGCGCGGGGGCCTCCCGGTAGGCACCCGGCCACAGTGTTGTGAGCAGAGCTACCGGTTCGGTGAAGTCGTCGGAAAGTCGGTAGATGTTGAGATCAGCGTTGCTTGAAGTGGCGGAGGCGAGGTAGGCCGAGCCGTCCTCTGCTTGGAAGACGGTCTGGTCCCGGCTCTCGTAACCCAGGGGCCGGAAGCTGCGCTTATAGACGTAGTCTCCGTCGATCATCGGCGACACTGCGACGGCTGTTCTTGCCTGGTTGTAGTCCACTCCGTTCTCCCAGTGCATCCAGAGCACGAAGGAATCGGTCGGCTCGTTAAAGAGCAGCTTGGGTCGCTCGATGGTGGCGCCCACGAGGTCCGGCGCGGAGGCCTGGGTGAGGATGTCGTGCTGGAAAGTCCAGTTCGCCAGGTCGGGCGAGCTGTAGAGCGACACGGACTCGAAGCGATTTGACTCGTTCCGGTTTTCTCCTACCCAGTAGAAGACACCGTCGTGCTCCAGCATGCCGCCGCCGTGGGCATGGATGGGAGCCCCGGCGGTGTCGACGAACAGGGTGCCGTTCGGTGGCGTCCGTGCTGATGTGGTCGCCTCGGCGGGGGAGGACGTAGCGGAGGCGGACGGCGGTTGTGGGTCCGGGCGCTGTGAGCGTGGACCGAAGCCCATGCTGAGTGCGAAGACGGCCGCGGCGAGGCCAAGCGCGATGAGTGCGATAACGCGTGGTCGAGTGAAAATTCTCACGGGATTTCCTGGCGGCGTCCCGGCTCGGGTTCACGCACAGACATGCGTGGGTATAAAGCCGGAGGAAGACGCGCGCGTCGAGGAAAGTGTAGACCATATCGGCTCCTCATGAGCGCTGCAGGTCGCTCAGCTCAACGTCCTCCAGACTTCTCCGAGTTGATCGGAAGTGTCACCTGACCGGACTGTTCGCGGGCCCGACTGTCGTTATCGAGCTGGCCTGCGCAGCACCAGCCGGCTCGACCAGCAGTCGAGGGCGTATCGGCGGATCCGGCCGCCGGGTCGAACGCGGGCGTAGCGCTCCGCCGGTTCTCGTCTGTTAGAAGCCGATCTCACCTCTGCTTCTTCACCCGAGGGAGTAGCCCGGCACCGACGGGACGGCGGTGTGAGTTCGTCGGCTCGCAGCAGGGCACGCGGTGTCTCACGACGAGCAGGATAAACTTAGGAAATCTCGGATTAGCGATCAGGAATTGAGGGCGTGCAGCCGATGGACGATTCGACGGCGTCGGCCCGGCGTCGGCTTCATCGCCGGCCGTCTCTCACTGATGTAGCCGCTCTAGCCGGTGTTGCTCCGATCACGGTGTCTCGTGTCGCCAATGAGCACGAGAACGTTGACCCCGTGACTCGGGAGCGTGTTCTCGAGGCCATGAGGAAAATCGGCTATCAGCCGAACCGGATGGCTCGCGCGTTGCGTTCAGGGCGTTACCGCAACGTCGGAGTCATCGTCTTCGGTTTGGGAACGATCGGCAACGTTCGAACGCTGGAGGCGATCGCGGCGGCGTGTGCCGCCGCGGACTATTCGCTCACTCTCGTTGCGATCGAAACGGCGGACCAGGAGCACGTGTCCGCTGCGTTCACCCGGATGCGGCGGGAGGACGTTGATGGCGTCGTCATTGTTCTCGATCAGAACTTGATGGATCATTCGATCGCCCAGCTTCCGAGCGGACTACCGGTCGTTGTCGTCGATTCGAACGAACGGCCAGACTACCCGGTGATCGATACCGATCAGCGCCAGGGGGCGCGGTTGGCAACACAGCACTTAATCGATCTGGGCCATCGGACCGTGTGGCATGTTACGGGCCCGTCTAGTTCCTTCGCTGCCGTCCATCGCGAGGACGCCTGGCGGGAAGCGTTGGTCGCCGCCGGCCGCCGAGTACCTGAACCGATTCGTGGAGACTGGACGCCGCGCTCCGGTTACGCGGCTGGCGTGCTACTTCGCGAGAACCTCCAAGCGACCGCTGTTTTTGCCGCAAATGACCAGATGGCTCTCGGGATCATCGGGGCTTTTCATGAGGTTGGGATCAAGGTGCCGGCCGAGGTAAGCGTCGTCGGTTTCGATGACGTGGACGAGGCGGTCTCGCTGTGGCCGCCTCTCACGACGATTCACCAGCGGTTCGACCTCGTGGGCAGTACCGCTTTCGATACGTTGCTGGCAAAGATTGATGACCACGAGTTCCGCTCGAAGACCGTCCGTATCCAGACGTCGCTCGTGGTGCGTTCGAGCACGGCGGCGCCCGCTCGAAAGGTGTGACCGGCGCCTCGAATTGGCACGCCGGTCACGCCGTGCGGTCAGGTCAGCGACCAGCTCTGGTGGCGGGCGCCCGAGCAGGTGTACACCTTCACGGCGTTACCGTTCGCGGTACCCGCGTTCCAGACGTCGAGACAGAGGCCGGACTGCTCGGCGACGATCGCTCCGCCGGTGGTCACCCGCCAGCGTTGGTTCGCTCCGCCGTTACAGGTGTAGGTCTGCACTGTCGTACCGGGCGCGACGCTGTATCCGGCAACATCCAGGCACAGACCCGATTCGACTCCGACGATCGTCCCGTCGACCCCAAGCCGCCACCGTTGATTGCTCGCGCCCGAGCAGTCGTAGATCGTCACCGGAGTACTCGGCGTCACGCTGTGCCCCGGCACGTCGAGACATTCGCCGGAGGCGGCACTCACGATCGACTTCGACGCGGCGGTCTGGGACATGCGCCAACCGATGTGGATGCGATCAAGGGCGGACTGATTCGTGACGGCCAGCCCGATCGTGGACCCGTTCCCGTTCTGGGTAGCTCCAGAAAGGGTAAACATGCGCCACTGATCGTTGTCCCGCACGCCCACCCAATGGATGGAGCCGATCCTCTGAGCCGCGAACTCGTCGGTGAGCGCCCGGATGTACTGCACGTTATTCTCCGTGCTCGCCGCGTTCTTGAAGTCGTAACCGGTCGCGAGGTAGGTTCCGAATTCGGTCATGACAGCGCGGTTCGCGAACTCACCGACGACTTCGCGGATCTGGGAGCGCCACTGATCGTAGGTGCGGGCGGGCTGCCACTCGGCGTAGGTGTGGAACGCCAGCTTCGTGCCCGAGAAGCGGGTGTCACGACCAGCGTCGGTCGTGTTGTAGCTCATACCGGAGCCAGGGACGAGAATCCGGGAACGATCGATCTGCGGGTAGCGGTTTATCCACGTGGCGGCCTGATCGAGCCACTCGGGCGTCGAGTAGCCGAAAGGCTCGTTGAAGATCTCGAAGTGAACACTGCTGTTCGAGTTGTAGCGGGCCACGATCGCGTCCCACATCCCCTCCCAGCCTTGGTCCATGCGCCCGTCCCGGGCGTAGGTGCCCAGGCACTCCTGGTCCCATTCGGCCAGGACGACCTTCATTCCCCGTGCAGTGATGGCGTCGATGGCTGCTTGGTAGGAGTTCCACCAGGACCCGCCGACGGTTGTGACGTTCATGGGGAGGCGGACGGTGTTTGCCCCCCGTGCCGCCAGCTGATCGGCCACAGCGGTCGCTTTCGAATGCACGGCTGCGTAGCTGTCCGAGTCCCAGAGACCTGAGGGGACGACATTGCCGCAGACGTAGTTGTCTCGGGCATCGGCCCAGTTCCATCCGCGGATGTCCGACGCCGCGATGCTGGATGCGGGTCCCGGTGTTGCGGCAGCCGCCGACGCGGGAGCGCTGGCAGTCAGGGCGAGGACCCCAGCCATCGCCATGCCGGTGAGTAGGAGAGCAGCGGCGCGAAGACGCTGCAGTGATCGGATTCGAGGGGGCATTCGTTGGCACCTCTTTAGTCGATGGTAACGACACCATTGCCGTTGTCCCCATCTTGGGTTGCCCTCACGCGCCTGTCAAACGGAGTTCTGTGCCTCTTGCGGGTCACATGGGCCGACGAGACGATGCCCGCCGCACCCTGAGAAGGGGTGCGACGGGCATCGACGGTTGCGGTGCGTGGGGAACCTACTTGCGGTAGATGCCCGAGGCGCTCCTGTTGCCTGCCTCATCGGTGGCTCGGTACTCGACCTTGAGGATTTTGCCGTCACTGATCGGCACTGCCCTCTTGTACTCGAGCCACGGTCCGTTGACGGTGCGTCCGGAGTACTTCAGGACGTAGCGGTACCGAATGACATCCACTCCGGAAGTTTCGTCGTTCGCGGTGAGGACGAGTCGGTAGCCCGAGCGCTTCTCCGCAGCGACTGTCGGGGCGGTCCGGTCGATCTTGCCTGTCCAGGTGGCGGTCTCGGAAGAGTTGCCTGCCTGGTCCACTGCGCGGGCGGCGACCGTGTGCTCGCCGTCGGCTTCAATGGCGATCGGTCCCGTCACGGGAGCGAAGGCGCCGCCGTCGATGCTTGCTTCGAGCGAAGCAACAGGTCCCTCGGCATCCTCTGCGGTGACGGTGAGCTGAACCGGGTCGCGGTACCAGCCGTTCGAGCCGGTGGGGGTGGCGGGGTCGGCGGTGATCGTCACGGTCGGTGCGGTCGTGTCGGCCGCTCCGATCGAGACGGACCCGGTCGAGGGGGTGTCGGCCACTGAACTGCCGGCGAAGAGTGCGACGTCGCCGGCGGGGGTGACCCAGTCCTGCGCTGTTGCATCCCAGTACTGCAGGGCGCGGCGGTCGAGCGTGATCTCGACAGTCTTCGATTCACCCGCTGCGAGGTTCACCTGTGCGAAGCCGGCGAGCGAGCGCTCGGCGGTCGGAACGTCGGTCGGAAGAGCGCCCGTGTAGAGCTGGACGGTCTCGGTACCGGCAGTCTCTCCGGTGTTCTTGACCGTCACGCTGGCCATGGTCGCTACGGGATCGGTCCCCGCCACGTCCACCGAAGAAGCGGTGACGGTCGGTCCGTACTCGAAGCTCGGGTACGACAGGCCGAAGCCGAACGGGAACTGCGGTTCGACGTCGTTGGCCAGGTAGCCGCGGTAGCCGATCAGAATGCCCTCATCGTGCGTGTCGACCGGATTCTCGATGTTGATTTGCGCGAACGGGGTAGTCGTGCCGATCTCGGCGGGCTGCTCCTCGGTGCTGGGCCAGGTGAACGGCAGCTTGCCCGTGGGGGTAGCGTCGCCGAAGAGCAGCTTGGCGACTGCCTTGCCCTGGGCCTCGCCGGGGTACCAGGACTCGAGGACCGCGTCGACGTCGTTGATCCAGGGGGTCAGAACGGGGCCGCCGGTCGCCATCACGACAATCGTCCGGTCGTTCACAGCTGCCACGGCTTCGATCAGACGGTCCTGAGCCTGCGGCAGGGTCAGCGTGCCACGATCGGCGCCCTCACCTGCGTAGTCGCGGACCACGACGACGGCGACGTCAGCAGCCTTCGCGGCGACGGCGGCTTCGACAATGCCGGGGTTAGCAAGTGTCGACGGAGGAGTCCAACCGAAGCGGATCATCGCCAGTGCCGCCTCGTTGAACTGCCCCGCCTGATTGGGGGCGTCGGCTCGGTAGTCGATGCGGATGTCGTAAGACTCTCCAGCGACGAGAGGGAGCGTCACGGACTGGGTAGCGAAGGTGTCGGCATCAGCGACTACAACAGCCTGGCCGTCGACGGAGAGCGTCGCCGATCCAAGAAGGTCAAGGCCGAGCTCATAGTCGCCGGTCTGGGTCGGCGTCAGGACGGTGTCCCAACGCATCGACGCGGCCGGGTTGAGCACTGCGGGGATGGGGATGGGCGTGACCTGGGACCGGTTGTTTGGTCCCGCAGACAAGCCAGCACGCTGCTCGACCTGAGGCTCCACCTGAGTGGCGAACGGGTCGCCGGCGAAAACGGGGTTAGCGAAGTACTGCGCGAGCACACCGTCAGCGCTGCCGTCCGGGGTGCTGAGAACGGAGGAGGGAACGGGCTCGAGGCCGGGGAGGGTTCCGGCGAGGCCCACCGGATCCGTGCCGTCAACGTGAGTAACGGTTACTCCGTCGCCGGCTGCCTCAGTGATCCCGTCGACGATTGTCGTCAGGCGCGCAGGAGAAGCGGCGAACCCGTTGTTGCCGGAGATGTTGAAGTCGGCGTCGGCGCCAATGACGGCGATGGAGTCAAGCGAGTCAGAATCCAGCGGCAGAGCTCCCTCTTCATTGCGGAGAAGAACCGAACCCTTGATCGCGACCTCTTCGGCGATCGTCTCGTTCTCATCGAGAAGCGCGGACGGAAGTGCATCGGTCGCTGGGGCCGGGTCCACAAACGCTCCTGGCACGGGATTGTCAACGAGTCCGTGCTTGAAGAATGCGACCAGCACGTTGTACACCGCGCGGTCGATCGCCGCGGCCGGTACCGTTCCGTCCTGGACAGCTGCGGCCAGCTCGGCCGAGTCCCACGTGTTGAAGGGGCTGCACCAGTCGGCGCCCGCTTCGTAGGCGGTGATCGCCACGCAGGCGTTGTAGTCGGACGTCACGAAGCCCTCGAAGCCCAACCGGTTACGAAGGGTGTCGGTGAGCAGCTGCTCGTTGTTGCAAGCAGCGACGCCGTTGGTCTTCGAGAATGCGCACATGACCGAGCCCGGGTCGGACACGTCGATCATCTTCTCCCAGTTGCGGTTGTACACCTCCTGCAGAGTCCGATCATCGACCTGCTCGTCGACGCTGACACGACGAGCCTCCTGGTCGTACATGCCGTAGTGCTTGACGACGGCGAGGACGCCCTCGTCGCTCTGGATGCCGTTGACCTGCCCCGCCGCGATGAGGCCACTGAGAAGCGGGTCCTCGCCAAAGCCCTCGTTAGTGCGTCCCTGCCACGGAGAACGCATGATCTCCATAGTTGGCGCTCCGACAGAGTTGCCGCCGAGCAGGAACGCCTCGTCGCCCTGGGCCTCGCCGTAACGGTAGGCCAGGTCCGTGTCGAAGCTGGATGCCAATGACAGCCCTGCGGGGAACACTGTTGTCTCTTGGACACCGGCCTTATCGCCGATGCTGCAGCAACCGTCGACGTATCGGATCGCCGGGAGGCCCAGCTCGGGGATGGGGTGCGGATCGCCGTAGGGCTCGATGAGAGCGATCTTCTGCTCGAGCGTCATCTCGTCAAGGACGAGCTGCGCCCTCGTCTCCGGAGCGAGTGACGAGTCGAGCCAGGGCTGGTCAGCTGTGGCGGCGGTGGCGCTCGTCGCTGCGGGGACAGCAATGAGGAGAGCACTGAGTGCGGCCGTCCAAGTGAGTGCGCCACGCACTCGAGGACGACCTGGACGGGGATTCACGAGGTCATTTCTCCTTCAGAGTCGTCCAGGCTCTGCCGAGTGTCAGAGGTCAGTCGCCAAGATCGCAGAGGTGCGATCGAGAGAAAACCTGGAGTCGATTCACAGTAGCTTCAAAGATGACAACGCCACCATGAGTAACGCCACCTATTTTTGGCCCCCGTTCAGGGGTCCTCCAGTCACATCACACCACCCGTTTCACCGATAAAGGTGGCGACGACCTTTCGAACTACGCCACCGTCGCCTGCCCCTGAACGAGCCGCTCTCTGCGCTGCAATCCGCGCTGGCCATCCAGCCCCGCTCACGCTCGTACCTCTTTTGACTTGACAGCGTAGTCAGGTATACGTACAGTCCAGATCACAAGACTGACTGCGTAGTCACGCATCAAGGGAGATTGCATGAGAACGACGGACCTGCGCGAGCACAGCAGGGGACTCGGGGCCCCGTCATGACGGCGGTCGTGAACCCAGGAAGGCGCCCAGGCATCTCGGCAGTCCAGCGGCGGAACCGGTGGCGTGGGTGGAACTTCCTGCTCCCGTTCATGCTGGTGTTCGTCGTGATCTTCGTCGCCCCGATCCTCTACTCCATCTACATCAGCCTCTTCCGGACGCAGCTGCTCGGCGGAA
The DNA here is from genome assembly GCF_003044275.1 of Rathayibacter caricis DSM 15933. Classification (NCBI taxonomy): domain Bacteria; kingdom Bacillati; phylum Actinomycetota; class Actinomycetes; order Micrococcales; family Microbacteriaceae; genus Rathayibacter; species Rathayibacter caricis. Next base: position 96,165 of record NZ_PZPL01000002.1, read on the forward strand.
CCCAGTTCGTCGGAGTCGACAACTACGTGCGGGCGTTTAACGACCCGCAGTTCTGGTCGGGCGTGACGCGGGTCGCCCTCTTCCTCGTCATCCAGGTCCCGATCATGCTTGTCATCGCGATGTTCGTCGCCCTCGCGATCGATTCGGCGCGCCTGTACGGCAAGGACTTCTTCCGGATCGCCGTCTTCATGCCCTACGCGGTCCCCGCCGTCGTCGCCGCGCTCATGTGGGGCTTCATGTACGGACCGAGATTCGGTCTCGTCGGCTACATCAACGACTTCTTCGGATGGGCGATCCCCAACCCGCTCGGGCCGGACTTCATCCTGGCGGCCATCGGCAACATCGTTACCTGGTCGTTCGTCGGCTACAACATGTTGATCTTCTACTCGTCGCTGCGCACGATCCCGGAGTCGCTGTACGAGGCCGCCGAACTCGACGGCGCCAATCAGTGGCACGTCATCAGGGCCATCAAGCTCCCTGCGATCCGCGGCTCCATCGCCATCGCGACGATCTTCTCGATCATCGGCAGCTTCCAGCTCTTCAACGAGCCGAGCATCCTCCGAGAGCTGGCGCCGAACTCGATCTCGACGTTCTTCACTCCGAACCTCTACGCGTACAACCTGTCCTTCAGCGGGCAGCAGTACAACTACGCCGCAGCGGTCGCCATCATCATGGGCGTCATCACGATGGTCATCGCCTACGTCGTCCAGTTGCGCAGCACCGGAAAGGACGTCGCATGACCTCGTCGACCGTCAGCCCCTCGATCACCGCCTCGCCGGACGCTCCACGCCGCGGGATCTCCAGCCCGCCGCGGCTGCGCTCGCGTCGCCGCAGGAGTGTGGACAAGCCCCGTCGGAGCCTCCTCCTCACGGCGATCACCGCGATCGTGCTGGTCTACACGCTCCTCCCGCTGGTGTGGCTGGTCATCTCGGCGTCGAAGACCCAGGACGATCTGCTCTCGACCTTCGGCTTCGCCTTCGGGAGCTCGTTCGCCCTGTTCGACAACATCGGAAACACGCTCGCCTACAACGACGGGATCTTCGTCCGCTGGCTCCTGAACACGGTGCTGTACGTCGTCGTCGGCGCCGGTGGGGCGACTCTGCTCGCGGTGCTCGGGGGCTACGCCCTGGCGAAGTTCTCGTTCCCCGGGAAGAAGGCCGTCTTCGCCGTGGTGATCGGCGCCGTCGCCGTCCCCGGCACCGCCTTGGCCGTGCCGACGTTCCTGATGTTCTCGTCCTTCGGGATCACGAACACCCCGTGGTCGGTCATCCTGCCCTCGCTCATCTCACCGTTCGGCCTCTACCTGATGTGGACGTTCGCCAGCCAGGCCGTGCCGGCGGAGCTCCTCGAGGCGGCCAGGGTCGACGGAGCATCCGAGTTCCGCACTTTCTGGCAGGTGTCCCTTCCCCTCCTCGCGCCGGGAACGGTGACCGTGCTGCTGTTCACCACGGTCGCCACCTGGAACAACTACTTCCTGCCCCTGATCATGCTCAGGGATCCCGCGTGGTACCCCCTCACCGTCGGGTTGAACGCCTGGAACGCGCAGGCGTCGACGGTCGGCGGGCAGGCGGTCTTCGACCTCGTGGTAACGGGCTCCCTGCTCACGATCATCCCCTTGATCGCCGCTTTCCTCCTCCTCCAGCGCTACTGGCAGTCCGGCCTCGCAGCTGGCTCCGTCAAGGAGTGAATCCCCTGTCCATCCCTTCCCACACCACTCCATTCCTTCGAAAGAGAGAAGACATGTCCCGCACGATCACTCGACGACGCGTGTTCGCCGGCCTCGCCGCCGTCACCGTCATCGCATCGCTCACCGCCTGCAGTCCCGGAGCTTCCGGCCCCACAGAGGAGGTCGATGCGTCCGACGTCGCCGCCGCCCTCGACAAGGGAGGCGACCTTCTCGTTTGGGGCTGGGACGCCACCCTCCCTCCGATGATCGATGCCTTCGAGAAGGCCTACCCGAACGTCAACGTCGAGCTCGCCAACGTCGGCACCGGCACCGACGCCTACACGGCGCTGCAGAACGCGATCCAGGCCGGATCCGGCATCCCCGACGTCATGCACATGGAGTACTCCGCCGTTCCTCAGTTCGCTCTGACCGGAGATCTCGCCGACCTGTCGGCCTTCGGTGCGGGCGATCTCGAGGACTCCTTCACCACTGGCACCTGGGGTTCCGTCGCCATCAACGACGGCATCTTTGGGCTCCCGCTCGATTCCGGGCCGATGGCGATGTTCTACAACCAGGCGACGTTCGACCAGTACGGCATCGCCGTGCCGACCACCTGGGAGGAGTACGTCGAGGCGGCGAGGACGCTGCACGCCGCCGACCCGTCGAAGTACCTCGTCGGCGACGCAGGCGACGCCGGCTTCACTCAGAGCATGATCTGGCAGGCCGGAGGCCGCCCGTTCCAGGCCTCGGGCAGCGACATCACGGTTGACCTCGAGGACGAAGGCGCGAAGAAGTTCACCGACATGTGGCAGCCGGTCCTCGACGAGGGCCTCGCCGCTCCGATCACCACCTGGTCCGAGGAGTGGTACAAGGGTCTCAGCGACGGGACCATCAACTCGCTCCTGATCGGCGCGTGGATGCCCGTCAACCTCGAAAGTGGGGTTCCCGACGCGGCCGGCGACTGGCGTGCCGCTCCTATGCCCCAGTACGAGGCCGGAGAGACGATGAACTCCGAGAACGGCGGAAGCGCGCTCTCGGTGACGGAAGCCAGTGAGCAGAAGGCGCTCGCCTACGGCTTCACCGAGTTCTCGAACGCCGGTGACGGCGTCGGCGTGCGACTCGAGGCCGGAACCTTCCCCGCGACGGTCTCCGACATCGAGTCCGACGAGTTCACGAACAAGGAGTTCCCGTACTTCGGCGGCCAGAAGGTCAACGAAGTACTCGCCGAGGCTGCAACCACGGTCTCCTCGGGATGGCAGTACCTGCCGTTCCAGGCGTACGCCGTATCGATCTTCAACGACAATCTCGGCTCCTCCTACACCGGAGACCAGCCGCTGTCGGAAGGTCTGGCCACCTGGCAGGACGCCATCGTGAGTTACGGCAACGACCAGGGCTTCGCCGTCAACGGCGGCTAGTCACCCCTCTCGAGCTCGGTGGCCGGACGGGTGCAGCTCGTCCGGCCACCGATGCTCATGAGGAACGCCAGACTGTTCGCGTGCCTGATCCGCTGACCTCGAGGAGACTGCCATGACCCAGCCCGCCAGGCGGACAGGAGCTGTCCGGCCTCCCGCAATGGTCGATGTCGCGCGGCTCTCCGGCGTCTCCCAGAAGACCGTCTCGCGGGTGGTCAACGGGGAGCCCCACGTCTCTCCCGGCATTCAGGAGCGTGTTCAGGCCGCCATCGAGACGCTCAACTTCAGACCGAACTCGGCTGCCCGCGCGCTCGCCTCCGCTCGCAGCCGCACGATCGGCTTCGTCTCCACCGGCAGTGCGCTCTTCGGCCCCACCGCCATCTCCGCCGGGGTGGAGCGAGCTGCCCGCGAGGCCGGCTACTCAATCGCGGTGGCACATACCCCGGACGGGACGCCGGCCAGTGTCCGTGCGGCGTTCGGTGACCTCAGCGGTCGCGGGGTCGAAGCGATCATCGTCTCCGAGCCCGCAGACGACCTGCACCCGTCGGAGCTGCTCTCGACCGGGGTCCCCGTCCTCTCGCTCGACAACGAGTCGGCCGACTCCACTGACTGGATCACCGTCGGCGCTGACGACCGGATGGCGGCGCGGACGGGCACGCAGCACCTGATCGATCTTGGACACCGGTCAATCCTGCACATCGCAGGACCTCCGGGATGGGCAACGAGCCAAAACCGGCTACTCGGCTACCGGGACGCCGTCTCCGCCGCAGGGATACCCACCTGTGTCGAGCTTCGCGGCGACTGGAGCGTCGACTCCGGATTCGCGGCAGGACACGAGATCGCGAGCAGGCACGACGTCACCGCAGTCCTCGCCGCCAACGACGAAATGGCGATCGGAGCCATCCGAGCACTACAGCTGGCCGGGCTCTCGGTCCCGAAAGAAGTAAGTGTCGTCGGGATCGATGACATTCCCGTCGCCGCCTACCTCGCCGTACCCCTCACCACCATCCGTCAGGACTTCGAGGTCATCGCCCGTTCAGGCATGGCTCGCCTGATAGACGCGATCGAGGGCCGGGCCCTGACATCACGGCAGCACGCCGTCCCAACCGAACTCGTCATCCGCGACACCACCGCCCCGCCCCCAGCGCGCGCACCCCACCTCTAATCCCCGGCTCCGCGCCCTTCGGCCCCGTGTTTCCGCCTGCTTCGACCCTGCCTAGAAAGAACATCCTCATGCCTGCACTCCTCGCCGATCGCGTCCTCTTCGGAGCCGCCTACTACCTCGAGTACCAGCGCAGCCCTGACCTCGAACGCGACCTCGACACCATGATCGACGCCGGCTTCACCGTCATCCGCGTCGGCGAATCGGTCTGGTCGACCTGGGAACCCGAAGACGGAGTCTTCGACCTCGACTGGATGCAGGCCGTCCTCGACGCGGCGCACGCCCGCGGAATCTCGGTGATCCTCGGCACCCCGACCTACGCGATCCCGATGTGGCTCGCGCGGAAGCACCCGGAGATCGCCGGCCAACGCGAGACAGGACGTCTGATCTCCTGGGGAGCGAGGCAGGAGGCGGACTTCACGCACCCCGCCTACCGGTTCCACGCCGAGCGCGTGGTGCGGGCGATCATGGCACGATACGCGGACCATCCCTCGGTGATCGGCTTCCAGGTCGACAACGAGCCCGGGAACGAGATCCTTCATAACCACGGAGTGTTCCAGCGCTTCACCGACGAGCTCCGACACCGGTACGTCACAGTCGACCGACTCAACGAAGAGTGGGGGCTCGCTTACTGGTCTCACCGCCTGTCGACCTGGGCCGACCTTTGGACGCCCGATAACAACACCCACCCGCAGTACGACCTGGCGTGGCGACGGTTCCAGGCCGAGTTGACCACCGAGATGCTGGCGTGGCAGCGCGACGTCGTCCGCGAGTACGCGGCGCCGGAGCAGTTCATCACCACGTGCCTGTCCTACGACCGTCCCGCTCTCCAGGACGACTCGGCCGGCGCCGTGCTCGACGTGACGTCTGGCAACCCCTACTACCGCATGCAGCATCATCTTGAACTGCCGGATCCGGCGGATCTGGACACGGTTCAGACCTGGTACACGACCGGGGCATGGACTCTGTACCGCACGGCGGACCGGATGTGGTCGACGAAGCAAGCACCCTTCCTCGTCACAGAAACGGGCGCGACGTCCATCTGGGGATCGAGCCTGAACGAACCGCCCTACCGCGGCCAGCTGCGGCAGGCGGCCTGGGCGTTCGTGTCACGCGGCGCCGCCGCTATCGAGTACTGGCACTGGCACTCCCTCCCCTACGGCGCAGAGACCTACTGGGGCGGTGTCCTCCCGCATTCCGGACAGCCGGGCCGCATCTACGCCGAGATCCAGGCACTGGGCGCGGAGCTCGCGAACGCCGGATCCGACGTGCTCGACCTGGTACCGGACGCCGACCTGGGCATCCTCTACTCGACCGATTCGAAATGGGGAATGGCCTTCCAGCCGCCCTTCGGGCTCACCGAGCCGGACCCCCGATCGTACGAGCGCATCGTCGACGGGTGGTACCGGGCGGCCTTCGACGCCCACCTGCAGGTTCGGGTGCAGCAGCCTCGGCACCTGTTCGCCCGAGACCCGCGGGACGTCGTCGCCGAGCTTCCGGCTCTCGTCGTTCCTGGCTTCTACATCGCTTCGGACGAGCAGCTCGACTGGCTCCGTGAGTACGCCCATGCCGGCGGACATCTGCTCCTAGGAATCCGCACCGGCTACGCCGACGAGGAGGCGCGTCCACGCACCGACCGGCAGCCTGCCCGCCTGGCGGACGCCGCCGGAGTCTCGTACGACGAGTTCTCCAACGCCGGCGACACGGTCGTCCTCGGCCGCGCCGGTCTCCCGCTGCCGGAAGGAGCCGTCGCTCGCCTCTGGATCGATGGGCTGAAGCCAGACACCGGCACCGAAGTGCTCTTCGACTACGAGCACCCCCACTTTTCCGAGTGGGCCCCTGCGACGACCCGGGAGCACGGCGACGGGCGGATCACCGTCATCGGAACGCAGCCCGACCCCGCCCTCGGTGCAGCCCTTCTCCGCTGGGCGGTGCCGAGAGCGGCGAACGACAAGTGGATCGCCGGCTGCAGCCACCCGGAATCGGTGCGCGTGACCGGAGGATCGCCCCGCGCCGACAGATCTGCCGGAGGAGTGCGATTCGTGCACAACTACTCCTGGCAGGCGGCCACCCTGGTCCTGCCTGTCGCCTGCGAGGATCTCGCCGCCACTCCCGGCGCCGATGGACGGCGACAGACCCTCCCGGCCGGGCACCTTATCGAGCTGCAGGCCTGGGACGCGCGAGTACTCCGCGAGACGACCACTCACTGAAAACAGGGGGGCATGGCTCATACACCTGGTGAAGCGGCGTAAACTTCTTCACGAGTGGTCTTGTGAGGCCATACAACCGGACCCGCGACGGAAGTCGCATGAGGTCCGGGAGACCGGGGCCCAGCCGCTCACCCCCCTGGAGGACCATCGTGTCCACTCATCCGTCCGTGCTTGTCACGGATATCTCTTTCGCGCCCGAACTGCTTCTCGATCTCGCGCGCCCCGCCAGCACTGAACGTCTGCCACTGCTCGTATGGCTGCACGGCGGAGCCTGGCGGATGCAGGACCGGACAGCGCGACCGGATCTGCACCGCTTTGCTTCGGCCGGTTACGTGTGCGTCAGCATCGACTACCGACTGAGCTCAGCTGCTCCGCACCCGGCGCAGCTGCTCGACGTGCGGGCGGCGCTGCGCTTTCTCCGTGAGCGCGCCGACGAGTACGGCATCGACCCTGCTCGGATCGGTCTGTGGGGATCTTCGGCCGGCGGTCACCTCGCGGCCCTCGCCGGTCTGACCGGCGACATCGACCAGTACGCGGCGGGAGAACCATCGGGTGACACCTCGGTGCAAGCCGTAATCGACGGGTACGGCCCGGCCGATCTGGCAGGGCTCAGCGCGGACGCACCGGCAGACGCACCCGAGTTGCAGCTGCTGGGAGGTCCAGTGGGGGAGCACCTCGAGGCCGCGTTGGATGCGAGCCCGGCCCGTCGAGCCCATCAGGGGGCTCCTCCGATCCTGATCCTGCACGGCGACGCCGACCTGCTGGTCCCTGCCGAGCACAGCGAACGCCTCTACGACGCCCTGGCAGAAGCTGGCTCGGACGCCGCTCTCTATCTGATCGACGGCTTCGGTCACGGCTTCCTCAACCCCGGAGACGTCGCTGAACTCGGTCCCGACCATGTCCTCGACGTCGGACGCCTCGACTCGCAACCCGACGCGAAAACGGTGCGCCGTTCCACACCCGCTCTCGCAGACTTCACGACGGCCCACCCCCATGCATCATTCGACACAGCGATGACGTTCTTCGACCACGTCCTCACCAACAGCGAGGAGGCACTTCGATGACCGAGACCAATGTCGAGCGCAACTCGAGCCTCGCGGTACTGTTCGATGATCTCCCCGGCGAGGCAGTGCCCTACGCGATCGCAGCGGGCGAGGGACGGCGAACCCTCGTCGGCGGGATGCTCGTCACCGAGATCGCACGGCCCATCGACACCGGAGCCGCTTTCGCCGCCGCCTGGGTCAGCGGTCCTCTCGGCGCGCGCGTCCCCGCCGCTCGCGCCGAGGAGGAACTATTCCTCTTCGTCGTCGACGGAGTCGTGGAGCTCGATCTCGACGGTGCCCTTCATCGCCTGACCCCGGGAGATTCAGCGCATATCGCCGCCGGTGACCTCGTCGGATGGACGATGCGCGCACACACAAACCGGATTCTCCACTACTCCTCGGAAGGTCGGCGTCAAGAGCAGCTCGTCCGAATGGGCGCAGCGTTCTCCGGTCATTCGCATCAGTCCGAGGCGCAACTTCTCGACCCGGCCTCGTGGGCGGACCTCGGCGCAGAGTACGGAGTCACACTCGCCGGCACAGGTGAGGATCCTGCCGCATCGGGACGATCGCGGATCGTGCGAGCGGCGGACGGGGAGCGCTGGGCGAGTCACGCACAGCTCAACTCCTACCTCGCTCGCGCACGCGATACCGACGGAAGCTACTTCGCGATGCACACTCGCGGCGCGCGGTCGCCGTGGATTCCGCGGCACCGCCATCACTTGCACACAGAGAACTTTCTCTGCCTGGACGGACGAGCCCGGATCGAAGCGAACGGCACCGATATCCTGCTTACCCGCGGTGACTTCTTGCACGCGCCCGCCGGTACCATCCACTCATTCCGCTTCGAGCGCAGCGACACCCAAATGCTCGGCCTGCTCACGACCGGGATCTTTGAGCCGTTCTTCGAGTTCATGAACGAGCCAACGCGGGAGCGAACACCCGACGAGTCTGGCGAACCGTGGTTCCCGGTAGCGGCATTCGAACAAGCGCGTGCGGAGCTCGACGTTGAAGTAGTTGGGCCCCCACCGGAGAGCTGAGCCGGCCGCGGCGACGTCCCAACGCAGGGGGACGTGCAACCCGATGCTGATCGCAGATAGGCCGGCTCTCGCGCCTCGAGCTCCTCAAGCGACAGGCGCGAGAGCATGGCACTCCACCAGTCATAGGGGGTCTCGTGGCCTCGGTCCAGAGGGCCAGGGTCCGAAGGCGCGGAGAGCGCAGAGCCATCCCGAGCGCGAAGGGCGGCAACACTGGAACTGACATAACGAACATTATCGGAGAAGCGCGTAAGGCGGGGGAGGAGCTGTCGGAGCATCGGAAACGGGACGCAGTGAGCCATCGTCAATTCGCCAACAGGCTGCTGGCCAATTGCGTAGACCAGTGCGCCTGCGCACCCTCCAGCCGCCCCCTCTCTGCAACCGCAGGACTTCAGCGGCAGCAGTCAGTCGACTCGACGCGACTATGCGAGCTCTGACTTCGACTATCCACTCTGCGGCCGGCGAGCCTCGTCGTCCCTACCGTCAGCAGCGATGGCATCGATCAGGTGCTGAGCATCCGGGAGCGCACGCTGTTCCTCGGGTGGCAGGGACTCGTAGGTGTAGGTGGCTACGGCCATAGGAGAGTCGACTCGTCCCAGGGCGTAGCGGACGATTCGGTCGCTCTTGTCGCCGCAGATGAGGATCCCGACCGTCGGCCGGTGCAGCGCGGCGTCGCGAAGTTGGTCGTCGACGAGCGCGATGTAGAACCCGAGCTGCCCGGTGAAGGACGGCTCGAACGCGCCCTTTTTCAGCTCGATCACGACGTAGCGGAGCTGACGGACGTGGAAGAAGAGCAGATCGATGTAGAAGTCCGACCTGTCGACCTCGAAGTGCACCTGTCGACCGACGAAGGCGAAGCCGGCGCCGAGTTCTGCGAGGGTCTGCGTGATCCGGTCCGTAAGTGCCTGCTCGAAGTCCCGCTCAGCGGCACCTTCAGTCAGGTCGAGGAAGTCGAAGACGTACGGGTCTCTCGCGATCTGCTGCGCCAACTCGGAATCCCCGGCGGGGAGCCGGTCGAGGAAATTCGACGGAGCCGCCCCGGTGCGTTCCAGGGTTCGGTTCTTGATCTGGTTCAGCAGCACGTCTCGGGACCACCCGAACTCGACCGCGGATGCCGCGTACCAGTCCCGCCTCTCCTGCTCATCGAGCTTGTCGATGAGGACCCGGATGTGACCCCACGGCAAATGTGCCACGGGCTGTGGCACATTTCGGAGGTCAGCCCACCCGGCCGCGAAGGACCGCATGTACAGCAGGTTCCGGCGCGACAACCCCGTCATCGTCGGGAACTCAGCACGCAGGTCATCGGCGAGACGACCGACCACACCGCTCCCCCATGCGTGCGCGTCCTGCTGACGAAGGATCTCGTGCCCGATGCTCCAGTATAGCTCGATCAGTTGCGTGTTGACCGTTCGCTGCGCCGTGTACTGCGCCGTGCGGACTTGGTCCTTGAGCCGAATCAGCACGACCGCGTAGTCGGCGGGGAGGCTAACGGCGTCAGAAGGCATGAGATCGATTCTCCCGCAAGTCTCGAAGCGTGCTGACGAGCTACCTGCCCTGCTCAGGCCGTTCGCGCGGCTCCACGCGAGCGCGCTCAGAGCTGTCGTAGACGACCTCGCCCTCAGCCCGAGCAGCCATCACCCCTAGGCCGTGAAGTGACATATTCTCCATTATCGGAGGCTCACTGGAAAACGAGCGAAGAATGTCGACGCGCTTTGGCCCCAACGGTGTTCGCTTGAATACCTATGTAGGTATCTAGGTGCCGGCGGGGACGCGCGTCTATGTGTCGGTCGTGTCGGCGTGCATCCTCATGAGCACATTGGAGATGGGCGCAATCCCCACCTGGCAGGGATGCCGGTGGCTGATGGACTGAGGCATCTCCAGCCAATCCCCATTTCGTAGTTCCACACTGATGGCCCTGAACGCAAAGGAGCATTCTCATGGGACAGCAGCAGAATCCGCCGCCGAAGCCGCCGTCGACGCCCGGGCCGAACCAGCCCAACCCGTTGGGTAATCCGCACTGATCGACGTAAACGAGGAAGGGCCCGCGACACCTGATGGTGTCGCGGGCCCTTCCTGTTTCGGCGTCAGCGGCCGGGTTCGGATCGTTCGATCTGGCGGCCCTGCCCACGTCCGCCGCGCGTCGACGGGACTGGTGTGCGCGCGGCGGGGTCCGCTCCACGAGCGGGAGTCGCGAAGGAGGCGTCCATGGTCATTCGCGCGTTGATTTGCTCCTGCGGGACGTCCTGGGCCTGCATCGCGTTCGCGGTGTGCGCCCGGCGCTCGGCGCTGTCATATGCGAGTTCCCCTTCGGAACGGGCCGCGGCTGCACGTCCCTCGTCCGCCGCCGCAGGAACGCCGTCAGGGGCGCTTTGGATGCCGCGATCGTCGCGGTAGAGGGCGACCTGGGATCGAGCGTCCTCGGCCAGGGTGCGCAGCTCCTCGGGGCTCTGCGTGGGCGTACCGCCGACCTCCGCGTCGCGGTCGTACTGGGCGGCCTGCTGCTCGAGCTCGTCGGCGCGCCGCGCGGCGTCGATCGGGATCTCGGTCGGTGTGACCTGGGCGGATGCGTCGTTGGCGCGGTCGAGCCGGTCGGCTTCCGCGATCAGCAGTTGCGCCTCCGTGACCTCCGCTCCCGCTCGAACATGCTCGGGAGCTACCGTGTCCTTCCACTCCTCGACCAGCGCGGCTCGTGCAGCTGCGACGGCCGCGGGGTCCGCGGTGCGGAACTCTCCGTCGTTCCAGTCGATCGACGTCTGCACGCGGTAGTCCTGGAACCCGGCCGGGTCGGTGTCGCGCTTCCATTCCTCGGCCGCGGAGAGTTCGAGGGTGCCGGCGTCGCCTGCAAGCGCCGCGCGGTAGTCGGTGATCAGAGCGCGCTCCGCGTTCACGTCCGGCTCTGCGCGGCCGCGTATGTCCATGGTGAGGCGGTCGTCGTCGTGGCGGTGGTAGTGCTCCGGCGCGGAGTTGGTGGCCCATTCCTTCGCCCGGTCCAGCTCTGACTTCGCCTGACCGGCGGCGTCGCGCAGCACGGCGGTATCGACGCCGTAGCGCTCGAACACTTCGTGCTGCACGAGGACCGACGCGCGCTCCGCGATCGGGTCGTGGTTCTTCCACGCCTGCGCCGTCTCCGCGACCTTCGAGATGTCTTGGATGCTCGCCTTCTCCCACCAGTCGGGCCGGTCCGCAACCTGCAACGTCGCGCGTGCAGCGCCGCGCTCGGCGTCGAAACGGGCCGACAGCTCGCGCGCCTGCGCGGCGGAGCGTGCCTGCGCGTCGCGGGCCAGCTCCTCGCGCAGCCGGGCGAACTTCTCACCCATCTGCATCGCGATCGTCAACGCGATCCGGACGTTCTGACCGACCTCCTGGCCTACCTCGTCGTCGTCACTCATGACTTCCTCCCCTTGCCTTGGTGAATCGTCTATCGGCCACGGTCGCCGCGGTCCTGGTCAGGTCCCTGCCGAGACTGTCGGGCGCGGTCCGCGAGCATCGCTTCCTCGCGCTCCCGGTCAGCCTTGGTGAGCTTCGTGGGCACGGGACTGCCCGACCCGAAGTTGGTCTGGGACAGCCGTCGAACGTCTTTGAGCTCCTCCGGGAGCGCCTGCCAGGCCCGCTCGTTCTCCGCGACCTTCTCGGCCTTCACGACGACCTGGTAGCCATCGCGTACAGCGGACAACTGACCCCGCAACGTCTGCGACAGCTCGCGCATCCGTCGCGCATCACCGGCTGCCTTGTGAGCCGACGCGACCGCGTGCGTCAAGCGCGCGAACTGGTTCAGCAGCAGCAGCTCCGCGGCTGCATTCTTCTTGTTCCCCGCCGCGGCCATGATCAGTGCGGAGTACGCCGCCGTCGAGGGCATCATCGCGGGCCGCGGGCGCGTCTCGTGCGCCCGAAGGTGCGCCGAGCGGGCGAGCGATCGCGCAGCGTCCGCGAGCGGTCCCGGGGTGGGCTCCATGCGCCGGGACCACGCCGCGTAGGCGCCGGCCGTCTCGCGCGCGACGTGCGCCCACGTGGCCTTGTCGGAGGGGTCCACGGACCTGATGTAGTCGTGCAGCCGGTCCATGTCCGCCGCGTACGCCTCGAACAGCTCGGGGGCCGGCTCCGCCGTCTCCCGGCCAGGGTTGACCGGCGTGTACTGCCAGGGATTCTTCGCTGTAGCGCGCCATTCGGATGCCGCATCCGACGCGGACTCCGGCTGGTCCGGCCAGCCCTTCCGCAGCTCCGGCAAGGTCAGGTCGCGCGCGAGCCGGCCGCCGCCGTGCCAGATCGCCTTCTCGCCGTTCGTCGGCCGCAGCGCGACCGAGTAGCCGGCGATCACATCATCACGGCCCGTCGCGAAACGAGGCCGCACCAGCACCCCGCCCTGGCGCAGACGGCGAACGAACTCGCTCTCATCCTGCGACGCGGATGAGGCAGCGCGCACCGCGCGCTCGAGGCGCTGCATGTCTGGCTCGACGTGCCCGCGACGTGCAGCGGACTCACGCGCTCCCGGCCGCACACCGCGCTCCGGGAACTCGCGCTCCGGCGCCTGGTAGACCTGCAACCCGTACTCGCGCTCCAGCTCACGGCTGATCGTCTGCGACCGCTCGTAGTCCTTGTGCACCGACGCTTTCGTGCCGTCCTCGCGCACCAGCGACACGGCGATGTGCACGTGGTCGTTGCCGTTCTTCGACAGGCCATGACGCACCGCGACCCACCGGCAATCGGCCTTGCCGATGTCCTCGCCGGCGAACCCCATCCGCTGCACGAAGTCGGTCGAGATTCGGCCCCACTGCTCGTCTGTGAGCTGGCCCTCCTCCGCCGCCAGCGACAGCGAGCAATGCCACACATCCGCCGCCACGCGATCCTTCACGATCGCGCCGGCCGAGTCCCGAACAGCCTCGCCGTCCTCGTCGGTGCGCACCTTGTTGCGCGTCACCTCGACGCCGAACAGCTCCCGCGGTCGGTCCAGATCCGCAGCGATCGCCGCAGCCGCAGCGCCGTCCAAAACCTCATGCCCGTACTCAGCCATGATCGCGGAATCCCCCGCGATCAGGTGCTGCTCCTCGTGCTCGTTCGTCTTACCGGGACCGACGAGGTAGCCCATCAGTCCACGCATGCGCGTGCCGCGCGTGATGTTCGTTCTCACCGTCCACCGAGCCGGTCTGCCGTCGCCTCGATCAGGCGTCGCACCCGTCGGTACTCCTCCGCAGCCTCAACGGCCTCGGCCGGGAACTGGCCCGTGCTGTTCGCGAACCGCGCGAGCTGGTTCATGTTGTCCGACGTCTTCTGCAACAGCTTCGACACCCGGAACAGCTCAGCAACCACCAACCGCCACTCCGTGTCCGTGCGCACCTGGGCGTTCATCGCGGACTCGAACAGCAGTCGCGGCACCGTCACTTCCAGCACCTCGGCACGGGCGCGCAGGTGCGCATCCTCCTCGGGCGTGACCGACACCTCGTAGCGCTTCGACCGCGCAGCGACACCGGGCACGTTCGCGCGACGGCGCCGGCCGAACAACCGACCCTCTCGTGACGACTCCGACACGACCCTCACCGTCCTTCCGGCCCAGCGCAGCGAACCCGCCCCCAGGCGGGGACCATACGACCAGTATGCGCCGACCCGGCCGCGCAGCGGAAGGGGCGCAAGCGGTTTACCACGGGTAAACTTATAGCTTGCTCCTACAATTGGGATCGAAAGCCCCTCGCCGCCGAAGGTGGCCGGCGCTCGATCCGCGCAGCAGGATCGAGCGTGGTGGTCGCAGGGCGACTCGATTAACCTGGCGGCATGGCAGACAAGAGAATCGACCCCGACACCGCAGCCGCCTCCGCACGCGAACTGCTCGAACGATCCGTCGAAGAACGGGTCGCAGCAGTGCGCTCCCTCGTCGCGGCGACCAACGACGTCGACATCGCGGACCAGGCAGTGAAAGACGCACGCGACGCCCACAGCAAAGCGTGGGACGCCGCGCTCGCCTCCGGGTGGAGCGACAAGGAACTGCGCGCCACCGGAGCCCGCGCTCCCGGCACCATTGGCGCAGCTCCTCGCGCTCGACGGTCCACCCGACGTGCGACGGAGGAGACACCGGCTTCTACGCCGGAGCACAGCGAATGATGCACGACAAAGCGCGCGCCTAGGCTCACGCGCTGCTCACCTCCGCTTACCTGTAGCGTCACCTCCGCTTACCTGTAGCGCGTCCGTCACGTCCGGCCGTCCATCCGACGCGGCACTCTGGCCTCCGGATCGAGACCGTCAAGAGCGCTCCGCGTCCCCTCCGGGGATGACCCTCCGGGTCACACTTGACGGCCTCGCCCCTTTCGGCCGACGCTCTGCTTATCGGATGGATGGCCTCAAAGAATCGACACCAGCAGCAGTGCACCCGAAACGATCGGAAGCAGCATGACGAGCGCACACCCGGACGACGAGCTGCGCGCCTGGGCGGCCGGCGACAAGGGACGCGAGGCGGCGACCGAACTGCTCATCCGCACCGGCCTCGCGAACGCGGACGAGCCGTGGATTCTGCACGACACCGGGTGGGGTGTCTACGCCGTCGACTACGGCCGCGCGCTCCACGGACGCACCGGCCTCACCAGCGCCGACCTCGCGATCCTCACCCTCGCCGCCGCCCTCGTGGAGGGCACCCACATCTCCATCCGCCACGTCACTCAGCAGCTTGACTACGAGCACGCGCGACACGCTCTCACCGCGATCGCGCATGCCGCCGGCTATCACCAGCCCACGCGCACGATCGACAACACGGGACCCATGCCCCGCATCGTCCAACGACCGCCGCTGATCGCCTGGGACGAGGAACCGGACTGAACGCCGAGAAGCCTGCCGCAACTCGATCGAGACGTTCACTCCGAGAGAAGCTGACAGCATGGAGCAGGTGAAGACAGGAGACTCAACTGCTTCCGTCGTGGTGATCGGAGCAGGGATCATCGGCGCGGCAATTGCCTACCACCTGGCCGATCGCGGCTGCGACGTTGCACTCGTAGATGCGGGCCTTCCCGGCCGCGGAGCCACCGAGCATTCGTTCGCCTGGATCGGACGCTCCGCTGACTCCGTGAACCCCGCCGCCGCACTCCGCGAAGCATCTCAGGTGGTTCTAAACTCGAGGTCGCTCGGAGTTGTTCGTTCGCTCGAGCGCAGCGGATGCAAGTGGCAGGTGTGTGCTTGGCCGTCCCAATCGGGATCGGTGCTCGGACGCTGTTACGGAAGAATTGCGGCGTGGAGCGAAACGCGATCTGGCAGAGCATCGACGTCGAGCGCGAAGCTCTTGCAGACGAGTTGGCGCAGGTGACCGAGTTGCTGTGGTCGACTCCTTCGCTCTGTGCGGGTCTGACGGTGAGGGAGGTGCTCGCGCACCTGACGGTCAGCGGAGTCGTGTCCGGGCCGCGCTGGTTCGTGGGCGTCGTGCGTGCACGGTTCGACTTCGACAAGCAGGTGGATGACCGTCTCCGCGAGCAGCTCGGCGCATCACCTCGGGAGACGCTGAGCCGGTTCCGGGCAACGATTGGAAGCCGCACGTCACCGCCCCTTCCACGCCGCGCCCTGCTGGGCGAGATGGTCGTTCATGGAGAGGACATCCGCCGGCCACTCGGCCTTGTCAGGGACTACCCGGCCGCGACCCTCACCGCGCTGCTGCGCTACTACGCGGGCACCGATCAGGTGGTCATCGCCAAGAAGCGGGTGCGCGGCCTGCGCTTAGAAGCCGTCGACACCGGCATCACCCTCGGAGAGGGTGACGCTGTGCGCGGCAGCACGCTCGCCCTCATCATGGCCATGACCGGACGCGCCTCGTACTGCGCCGAGCTCTCCGGCGCCGGCGTCTCCACGCTGGCCGCCCGCTCCAGCTGACATCGGCAAAGCGGGAGCAGCCCACGTCATACTCCTGGCGTCTCACCTGGTCTCAAATCGACATCGTTCGTGAAGGTTGGCGGGCGTATCGTGAAGGGCGCCGGCCGCGTCGCGGAGGCGCACGAACCTTCTCGTCTGAGAACGGATGTCATTGCTGGGCTGAGAGGGCTTCCCCCTTTACCGAGTCGAGCCGTCATGTCCTTCCGGGACGAGAGTCAGCAAGACACCATCCGAGTCCTCGAAGATTTGATCGCGGCGTTCTCAGGGCCGCACTGGGTGCACCCCGCTCACGCTGAACAGGTCCTCACGCACGCCACTGACCTCCTCGGCGTCGCGCAGAACTTCGGCAGTCCGCGCCGTCTGCGCATGCCGACGCTGATGTGGCCGCGCTCGGCTGTCTTCGAGATCCCCGACCCGCCGCCAGTACCGCCGAGCGCCCTCTGAATCACAGTCGCGAAAGGGGATGGGCCACGCACGCGTGAGTCTCGTGAGAACAACCGGCGATTGGCTGATGTGACCGCTGGTTCGAGGGCTCCATGCCTCAGTCGCGCTTTCCCTCGGCCTGCCGACCTGGGGTACACCCGATTCACCACCCTGACACCATCGGACGCAGCACCTATTCACCACGACCGCCGCTTCCCGGACGTACCGCCGTTCCGCAGACGGAGATGTCGAGCGCCTAGCCGCGCGAAAAGGAGCGGTCAGGTCAGCGGGCGGCGGTACGGGACCGCGACGCGGAACATCAGCACTCCCCCGACCGCGAGAAAGCCCGCACCGATCAGACCGAACCCCGGCGGCTCATCCGCCGAGGAGTAGCCGCCATTGACCATCGGCGTGAAGACCAAGTCGATGAGAACACTCGACATCAGCACCGCAACGAGCGCAAGACCAGCCGTCCCCAGACGCCGCCCCGCCACAACACAGCCGGCGATCACGACAAGGGCGAGCAGCACCTCCACGAACCAGACCCAGAACGGCAGAACCCACGCAGGCGTCGGCGCCTGATACTGCAAGAAGTTACACGCCACGCTGTCGTAGCCCTCGGACCAGCACGGTCCCCAGAACATCGCCGCGCCGATCCCCTGCACGGCCGCATGCCCCAGCAGGAGAACCCCGACCGCTACCGCCAGCACGCTCAGGACGATCGACTTCCCGTCCGGTCGAACAGGGACAAGCTTCGCGATCGCCATGACGCCGACAGTAGAAGCGTCCGGTGAACGGTGCGAGACCCTCACCGCCGTTGCCGGGTCACCATCTGCGCCGCGACGATCAGAGCGGCTGCGACAGCGAACAAGACCAGCGCAGCGCACACGACGAGAGCCGCGAGGAGAACAGCGAACCCGCCGGGCCGCTCGACATAGACGTTGGTCGAGTGCACCGGATCCCACTCCAACCAGGACGAGCCGTACGCCATCCCCGCCCAGTACACGACCGGAGTGAGCACCACTGCGGCAGCGGCAGCGACCAGCACCGCCGGGGCGCTCCAACGGCGCTCCCCCGACGATCGAGCAGCGAGCCCTCGGCTCCCGAGAAGACGCAAGACGAGCCCCGCCAGGAGCAGACCGCCTGCTCCGACGAACACCAGTCCCAGCGGCGGTGTGCCGGCGGCAGTGGCCAAACCCGCGCCGATTGCGATCACGGCGGCGACCGCCATGGCCACGTTCCCCACAGGAACAGCCGATGACTCGATGCGTCCAGGAACAGCCATGCGGTCAGTCTCCGCGCGCCCGGGCCGGCGCGCGAGGACCAGACAGTGAACTCTCTCGACCACCGCTTCTTCATCGCGTGATCGCTCCGATAGAGGCGACGCCCGTGAGCAGGCGAAGATGGAGGCATGTCCAAGAAGATCGAATCAGCTCACCGCAAGCTCGTCGACGCGCTCGAGAAGCACGCCGAACTCGCCTCCGGCAAGAAGAGCCACCGCGGCCGCATCGAGAGCGCCGCCGCCGACGTTAAGCGCGCCGCCACGAAGTACGCCGCCGTCGTCGCCGCACGCACCGACACGCAGAGCCCGTTCAGCGACATCGCCGACCCCCGCCTGGACCGACCCACCATCGCCTCCCTCACGGCGGAACGTGATGCGCTCACCCGCCGGCTGACCGAAACACCCCTCACGGCCACCGATCTGCAGGTGCCGCTACCTACTCCGGAGTCGGACCCGTCCTAGCCGGATCGAAGGGCCGCTCGGCCATCCACGCGAGTGTCGCTCCTTGACGTCACTTGTCCCAGGTGGAGGCGATGTCGAAGCTTTCGGGTGCCCGACGAGTCGTTCCGCACACAGACCCGCGCAACGAGTGCATTCTCGCGACCTGTCGGCTCGCATTCTTCGGTTGGGAGAGGTCACGTGGACGGCTTAGTAGGTCGCTCATCGTTGGACAAGCGACGCGGCGACGCCCCGGGCTGTCGGTGTTGCGGTCTCTCCGAAGGTCGTTTCGAATGCTCGTGAGTCGAAGAGGTAGGGGCGGGTGTATTGGTAGTCCATCTCGAGTGTTTCGCGGGCTGCAAGGTTGAACAGCGCCCCGAGACGCATCGTGGTTGGTCGCATCACGGCGGTGCGGGCGCCGGGTCCAGCAGCAACTTCTAGGTACTGGCGCCCCGTCATCGCGGGCGCAGTGGGCAGGTGCCACGTTCCGTTTCGGGCGGCGGGGTTGGTTCCGAGGGTCACGAGAGCCTTGCCGATGTCGGGTGTGTAGGTGAGGGAATGCGGCTGGTCTGCGTCGAAGAGCCAGGTTCCCGTCTTGTTGACGGCAATCTTGTCGAGGGCGAAGGTGTTGAAGACGCTGGTTGTCGCACCGGGGCCGTAGAAGTCGGCGCTTCGTCCGATCGTCACTGTCAGCCCCTGCGACTGGGCCGCTCGGAGAGAGCGCAGCGCAGCAGCACGCACTTCGCCCTTCTTACTTCGTGGCGCGAGGGGGGTCTGTTCGGTCATGACGCCGTCGACGGGGCCGTAGGCGTAGACGTTGTCGAGGTAGACGAGGTGGACGCCGTTCTCGAGCGCGGCGGCGATCGCGTTGTCGAGGATGACAGGCCAGTGATCCGCCCACACGCGGGCCGAGTACGGGAGGCCTGCCGTGAGGTAGGCGACTTCGGCGCCTCGTAGGGAGTGTGTGACGTCGCGGGCGCTGAGGAGGTCGGCGGTCAGGGACTGCGCTTCGGCGATGGTCGATGGACGCCTGCCAACAGAAGTCGGTCGTTCGCCGGCCGCGATCAGAGCGCGCAGCGTTTCACGGCCGATGACACCGTTGCCGCCAAGGACAACGTGGCGAGGGTTCGTGGTCATGAGTCGTTTCCGTTCGGGTCGGTGATGGGAAAGAAGGTCGACGTGGCGTGTTGTTGAGCGAGACGGCGCAGCCCGGCGAAGAGCGGATCACCGAGGGCTGTGCCAACGACCATCAGTTCGGCCACTTCGTCCGGTCCGGAGAGTGACGTGAGCGCGTTCACGTCCGCGTCCGCCGCGGATGTGGCGGCAGTCGCATAGGCACCCAGGTAGTCATCGGGCGCGTCGAACCCGATGGCGAGCAGCCCATCAAGGGCGCGAGCTACCGCATCGATCCCAGGGTTGTCCTCGGTGAAGCACCAGCCCTGCTGCTGCGCGACGGCGACGACACGAGCACGGCTGGCAGCAGTCGGCGTGGACTCGATGACCCGCGGAGTGCTCATCGCATGTTGCGCGACGCGGAACGTTTCAGCCATCGGCATATCCGGGGCATCGAGGACCCCGATGACCTCCCCTGCGGCAGAGATCGACAACCCACCTGTCTCGATCAGAGCGCGAATCAGCCGCACTCGCTGCACGTGCTTGTCGCTGTAATCGACCTGATTCGCTGAGGACCGGACCCCCTCCGGGACGAGGCCTTCGCGCTGGTAGTACTTCACGGCAGACAGAGGAACGTCCGCCAACCGAGCCAAATCAGATATTTTCACTATCTGATAGTAACGGTATCCGCCTGCGGTAGGCCAGGCGCCTGGTTCAACTTCTCGGCTAGGACGTCCGTGTCGCAAACGAATACCACCGAGGCTCGGTCGCGGGTCAGCTCGCTGCACAAAGAGCCACGCTCCACAGCCCTGGTCGCACTACTCCTTGGCTCGCCAAGCTGGGGTACACCTCAACGCAACGCGTCCTCGGTAGCGCGACGCGCGTTGCACTAGGGCCGGTTCTTCCGTTGAGCGACACATCTGAGCCGAGGCCTAGACGTGTCGCAACACCTTCGCTCCGGGTGAGGCAGGAGCCGCGACTGGTCGCCCTCAGCTTCGGAGCTGAAGGATCCGCTCGCGAAGCTGTGCGGAGATGCTCCGGTCACCTCGGAGGAATCGACTGAGCAGTGCGGAGGCGTATTCGTCGTTGAGGCATTGCTCGAGCAGCCGGCGCACCCCAGGCGACGTGTCATCGTGGCCGCCGATGTCGTAGCTAGTGAGCATCCACCGCATCGCCTGGGCGTCGCTGACGCGGCCGCCTTCGGGCACGCAACCATGTGGGCAGGGCATTGCTGCCGACGAGCCCCACAGTCGGCAGATGGTGGGTCGGATGGCGTGCACACTGCAGCGACCCCGGCCGAAGGTTCGCGTCAGAGCTGGGCAAGCTCCGTCAGCGGTAGGCGCGTCGAGGTCGACTCCCCGTTCGAGTAGCCGTCGCCGCTCGGCCCCTGAGGCGTCGATGTGCTGGTGGCAGGACTGCTCGCAGAGGCCAAGGCATGACAGTGCGGGCATCTCTGCGTAGAGCTCCTCGAGGCGCGCCAAAGCTCTCTCGTCCGCGGTACGGCGAGCGTCCGAGCTCACAGAGACTCGTCCGCGGGCGGCAGGGCCAGCGCGACCTCCGCGGTTCGGACGTCCTTCAACTGCGCACGCTGCACCGCCCGGTAGACGGTCGATCGAGCGACCTTGAACTCGGCCGCGAGCTCCGCGACGGTGTAGTTCCCGGCGTGGTGTTCGGCGACCAGGTGCGCCTCAATTTTCGGCGAGAGCTTCGGCGCCCGTCCGCGCAGCCGGCCCTTCGCCTTCGCGATCTTCATGCCCTCCTTGGTGCGGGAGCGGATTAGGTCGCCTTCGAACTCGGCGACCATCGCGAGGACGTTGAACAGCAGTCGGCCGATCGGGTCCTCCGGGTCGTGCACCGAGCCCCCGATGCTGAGCTTGACCCCTCGACGCGTGAGCTCGTCGACGATGTCGCGCGCGTCGGTGATCGACCGCGCAAGCCGGTCGAGCTTCGTCACCATCAGAGTGGATCCGGTGTCGCACGCCGCAAGCGCCTCACGCAGAGCGGGACGCTCGCGGTTGCGGCCCGTCAGACCTGAATCGACGTAGATCCGTTCCGACGGAACTCCGGCCGCCTCGAGCGCGTCACGCTGCGCGGTCGCGTCCTGCTTGTCGGTCGAGACGCGGGCGTATCCCACGAGTGCTGCCATTCACTCAGTGTGTCAGTTGACGTCCCAGCATCGGGCATTTCATCGGGCGGGTCTAATGCGACATCGAGCGTCCCGAAAACTCGGCGTCTCGAGAGTTCATCCCGCGCGGCCGAATCACGACCCCCATACGGGCTGTTGCAGAGTCCTTCGCTCGATGAACTTCGGGCGACTCCACCGACCAACGAGAACCCACTCCAACGGATTAGGGTCGAGCCGTGTTGGACGAAGCCTGGATCGAGCCTCCTCCCGCTGCGGTTCTCGCTGGTCCGGAGCGCTTTAACGGCGTACCGGCGACGGTCTCCGACTTCTGGCGGTTCGCTCTGAGCGACCTCCGCACGAACAACGCTCGCGGCTACCTCGCCGAGTTCCTAGTTGCGAGAGCGGTCGGTCTCAGCGACGTCACTCGGACCGAATGGGACGCGTACGACCTGACCCTCGGAGACATCCGCATCGAGGTGAAGAGCTCCGCTTACCTCCAGGCCTGGAAGCAACGCACCTTGAGTCCGATCCGGTTCAGCGGACTGCGAGCGACCCGCCATCATCCCGACTACGGGTACAACCCAGCAGGCAAGCAGCTGAACGCACACGTTTACGTGTTCTGCGTGCAGACCGCGCAACAACACGAGCAGTACCGACCGCTCGACCTCTCGCAATGGAACTTCTACGTCGTCGGCCACGACGCTCTCGAGGCCGTCGGGAACAGCAGCATCGGACTCAAAGCCGTGATCGATCTGGCCGGCCCCCCGACACCCTGGTCAGAACTACGTGACGCGATCACGTCTACTGCGGTCGGGCAGAACATTCCTGACGAGTCCTGGTGGACCGAAGGCAACTCCTGACTCAGAGTGCCTGACGACCATCCCCATACGGGTCAGCCGGCCGGGGCCCTGGCACTCCGTTCTGGTGCGAAGTCACTTCTTCGGCAGCGACAACTCCTCGACTACATGATCCAGTGCTACGCCGGAGGCGGTCCTGCTACCCGGGAGTGTGTGAGACGCTCCGCGAAGAAGTCCACGATCTCACCCAGCATCTCGTCGACCCGGGATACTGGCTTCTGGGAGTAGAAGCCGTGGTCCGCTTCGGCGTAGGTCTTGTGGACGACGGGGACTCCCGCGGCTCGCAGGGAGAGCGCCAGCTCGCGGCCCTCGGTGGCGAGCGTGTCGTACTCAGCAGTCTGGATGAGGGTCGGCGGCATGGCGAGAGGCACCGAGGGGTCGTATCGCGGTGATGCCAGTGCCTCCCGACGCCTCGTCACGTCCGGGACGTACGCCCAGGCCACCAGCCGCTGGACGAAGGGACTGATCACGGGTCGTCGTGCCGGGGAGGTGCGGTCCGTCCGGCTCATGTCCGTGACGGGGACGATCAGCGAGACGGCG
This sequence comes from Rathayibacter caricis DSM 15933, assembly GCF_003044275.1. NCBI lineage: Bacteria > Bacillati > Actinomycetota > Actinomycetes > Micrococcales > Microbacteriaceae > Rathayibacter > Rathayibacter caricis. The sequence continues at coordinate 119,306 of NZ_PZPL01000002.1, forward strand.
AGCGGTCGAACGCCTCCGTTCGTGTGGATCTGCTGGCAGATGTTGATCGCGAGCTTCGAGCCCGCACTGATCCCGGAGAGCAGCAGACGCGACCCGTCCCATCCGTGCGTCCGCCCGGAGGCTCCTACCCAGCGTGCGACGTCGTCCATCTCCTCCTCCGCGTCGGGGTACTGCGCTCCTGGTGCGGTGGAGTAGTCCGGCAGCACGACCACCGCCCCGAGTCGCGACGCGAGATAACGAGCGATATGGCGGTCCTGCTCCGGGTACCGGTTGAGGAACCCGCCGCCGTGCAGCTGCAGGACCACAGGGGGGTCGGAGTCTGCGGGCCCCGACGCCGGCCGGACGACGACGGCTCTCACGGGCCCGTGCCTCGTCGGGATGACCAATCCTGTCTCGGCGGGAAGCGCGATGGTCGTGAGGCCACCGGCGACCGAGGGCGTGAACCGGACGCGGGAACCGAGCTGGGACAGCGACCAGAAGAGCGGTCGGAACGGACGACGGGTCACTGTGCGCCTCTCGAGCTGAATGCAGGGACGCGCGGACACGTCGATCGCGACCGCGCTGCGCCATACAATCACAGTGAAGTGTTATCACCATGAAGATATCCGAGGTCCGACAGAGCAGCGCTGCACTCGACCGGATCCGCTCCGAGTGCGAGGAGACCGAATGACGACGCCGAGGAAGCAGATGCTCGAGGCTCTGCGGTGGTACGCGGTAAGCTACCAGGACTCCGCTCATCAGCTGGCGCGCTGGCTGGACCTGCCGACGACCGACGGGACGGCGCTCGGCGAGATCCTCTGGGCCGAGGACGAGGACAGCCCGCTCTCGCCCGGCCGGCTGTCCTCGCGCATCGGCCTCACCTCCGGTGCGACCAACGCGCTCGTGAACCGGCTCGAGCGGCAGGGCCTCGTCGCCCGGAGTCGCGAGAGCGGCGACCGCCGCATCGTGACACTGCGGGCGACCGAGGCGGCACGAGAGCGCGCAGCCCCGTTCCTCCGCTCCTCGCAGATCTCGCTCGAGGCGGCACTCGACGAGTACGACGACCGGACGCTCGAGACAGTGAGCACCGTCTTGACCCGCTTCGCCGCCGTGCTCCCCGTGCGTCCAGGCAGGAGAGACCGCCGCCGCCGGAGCAGCCGTCGCGCTGGTCGATCCCCGAACTGAACAGCTGATCTGCCGATCTCGTCGACCCGCATCTCACACGTCGCTGATCCCGAGGATGCGCCGGAGGCCCATCGGTCAGTGCTGCAGCCTCGACATCCCGGGAGCGAGGTGGCTGGTCCGACTTCCTCCTCGTGAGGGCTGGTGGACCTCCTACCGGGGCCACGCGCAGAACCTAGGATCGGCGTATGGATGGGTTCGCGGGTGCAGACAGCTTCATACTGTTCCTGTTTCTGGGTGTCCTTCCATTCCTCCTCCTGGTCGCCGTGGTCTCGGTCGGCACGACCGGCATCCTCAAGTGGATCGGAGGGCGCGGGCGGCCCCGTCCGTAGGCTGAGCGCACGTGCCGTCGTTTCGTCGTCATGGACACCACCGAGGGCCTGCTCCGCGACCTCATCACCAGCGACTTCGCCAGAGCATCGCGACGCGCACCCCCAGCGCTACATCGGCACTTCGACGCGGGACCTCGAGTCGCGGGAGCACCCCGATCTGATTCGTCAGATTGCGGTCGAAGACTCACCATCGGTCGGGACTTCGAGCAATGTGCACTGAAGGCCTCCGCCCATCGCCGCGGCGCCGCTGCACGCGCCGCCCTTCCCGGCGTAGCGCCCGCGAGACCATCCCTTTACGGGGGCAGTCGCCTCGACTCAAAATGGTCCGAGGCTGTCGGGAACGGCCGCTTGGTGGCCGCCACCGGACGGGACCTTGCGAGGGCGGTCGTGGACAGCGCGAAGCAGAAGCAGTGGCAGCTCTTGCTGGAGATTTGTTGAACTAGTCCGGCGCATGGAATACCGGTCGGACGAATACGGAGGTGCGATGAAGGTCATGCTTTTGATGCGGTCCGACGGCAGCTACGCCGGAGGCGATGCCGCCGAGGACTACGCGGCATGGGCGGACTACGAGGCGTCACTGAAGGCGGACGGTGTTTTCGTTGAATCGGCCCAGTTCGCTGATGCCGCCGGTGGCACCTCCGTCGGGACCGATCTGGCCAAAGCGGATCAGGAGGGCGGCGCTTCATCCCCTTCCCAGATGGAGGGGCATTCCACGCTCGTCGGGTACTACGTGCTGGATTGTCCGGATCGGGACGACGCACTCCCTTACGCCCGCCGCGCCCCCCTCTACGGCTCGGTCGAGGTGTACGAACTGGCACAGCACTGAGCCTGAACTTCGTCGGTCGAGCCCCCGTCGGTTGGTGACCCGTCGCATCGCTGAAGGATCGGCTATCGGGACGCCCTAGGTGAAGAAGCGACGGTCGGCCGCTGCCCGAGACCGAGGTCTTGTCCTCCACTCTCCACGCGGAGCAGGATCGGGGCATGACTGATGAGCATGAGGCGCTGGCCGTCTTCCTCGGAGACTGGAGCGCCACGGGAACGGCCTACGGCGCGGACCTCGCCGGCGCCGAGTGGCGCAGCGTGCACTCGGCCCGTTGGCACTCGGGCGAGCAGTTCGTCGTTCAGGACGAACGCGCCAACGGCCCGTTCGACACTCTGAGCTTTCTCGGCTGGGATACGGAGCGCGGCACGTACTTCTCGTGGAGCATCGAGAACCACGGATTCGCCCGCGAGTACCTGGTCACCCACGACGGGGCGACCTGGACATTCAGCGGAGCCACCGAACGCGCCACGATCACCTTCAGCGACGACGGCCGCACCCAGACGCACCACTGGGAGTTCACGCCCAATGGAGAGTGGATCACCCTCTGCGATCGAGTCGCTACCCGCGTCGACTGATCGCCCAGCAAATTGTCCGATCACCGACCCCTACCGGACGCCTGGTGGACGGCGTGATTCCGGTATGCGGTGATCAATTCCTAGACAGACCAGGCACCTGCTCGAGCAACACGCTTCGTAGGATGAGCCTGCAACGTCGACCGGCATCACGAGAAGTCGGGCAAGTCATCGATGCGCGAGCCCCTAGGAGGCAAGCTCAATGGAGATCGTCATCGTCATCGCCGTGGCACTCGTCCTCGTCGTCGGCGTCGCCTCCGGTCAGCGACGCCGCAAACGCAGCTGACTTGCCCTCAGCATGACCATGGATGCGCGTGAAGAAGGTGCTCGCTGGTGAAGGACCTGCGCGAAGTGGCCGCCCCGCCTTGGGAAGAAGACCTGCTGGTCGCCGCGGAGTTCCATGGTGCAGTGGGTGTGTGGTCTCTGGCGCACGCTGCGCGCTGCGCCGAGTTCGACACGATGTACGACTTCGGCGGCCGGCGGGTGGCGCTGGTTCCCGGGGAGCACCCGGTGGTGGTCGTCGGCGCGTATGAGCGTCACGGCGTGAGCGGATACGACCTGACGGGAGAGCGGCTCTGGCAGGACCGCAGCCGCACGAACGTGCAGATCGTGACGGCTCTGGCCGGAGGCCTCGTTGCCGTGAGCTACAACCGGAGCACCACCCGTGTGTTGGCGGCCGCCACCGGTCATGAGGTGCGTTCCCTGCGCGGTGTGAGGCGGGTGTTCGCGCTGCGGCCGGATACCTCCCTGGGGGTGGGCAGCGACTGGTGTCGCCTGCTGGACCGATCGCTGGATCCGCTGGGACCCCGGATTCCGGTGCCGAGCGCTGCGCTCGTGTCTGCGGCCAGCGACGGCGACCATCTGGTGATCGCCGAGGTCGGAGGACCCTTGCGCATCATCGACTCCAGCGGGCGAGAGCGGGCAAGACTGGCCGACCATTTCCGGCACGTCGTCCACGATCCCGCCACAGACACCTGGGTTCTCATCCACGAAACGTCCGAAGGTCAGTACTCACTACTGCGCCTCACCCACGACGCGGAAGTCCTCGAGCAACGCCCCTGCGCCCCCGTGCACGATGTGGCGACAATGCGCGGCGGCAGAACTTTAGCCCTGCTCACCGGTAAGGAGGTACAGCTGATGGACTGTTCGGACTGGAGCGTCCAGACCCTCGATACGTTGACCCCTCAGGGGTAACGGACGCCGACGACGTCCAGCGGTGAAAACGGCCGAAGATGTGACAGTCCAGCACCAGCACGGCGTGCGGAGCAGTGGTCCGTGCTACCTCGCTACTGACCAGCTGCGACGAAGCCGTCTCGGCGCCCACCCGTCCGCTGATCCATCCTTCAGCGATGCGACGGGTCACCAACCGACGGGGGCTCGACCGACGAAGTTCAGGCTCAGTGCTGTGCCAGTTCGTACACCTCGACCGAGCCGTAGAGGGGGGCGCGGCGGGCGTAAGGGAGTGCGTCGTCCCGATCCGGACAATCCAGCACGTAGTACCCGACGAGCGTGGAATGCCCCTCCATCTGGGAAGGGGATGAAGCGCCGCCCTCCTGATCCGCTTTGGCCAGATCGGTCCCGACGGAGGTGCCACCGGCGGCATCAGCGAACTGGGCCGATTCAACGAAAACACCGTCCGCCTTCAGTGACGCCTCGTAGTCCGCCCATGCCGCGTAGTCCTCGGCGGCATCGCCTCCGGCGTAGCTGCCGTCGGACCGCATCAAAAGCATGACCTTCATCGCACCTCCGTATTCGTCCGACCGGTATTCCATGCGCCGGACTAGTTCAACAAATCTCCAGCAAGAGCTGCCACTGCTTCTGCTTCGCGCTGTCCACGACCGCCCTCGCAAGGTCCCGTCCGGTGGCGGCCACCAAGCGGCCGTTCCCGACAGCCTCGGACCATTTTGAGTCGAGGCGACTGCCCCCGTAAAGGGATCGTCCACCGGACGATCCCCACGCCATCAGCGCAGCGCCCAGAAGGGCAGCGACGCGATGGCCAGGCCGAGCAGGATCAGGATGACGGCTGCGGTCGGGGATGCTTTCACGTCGCCTGTGCCGAACCGGGTGGCGACGCGGGAGAGCGCTGCGTGTGTGCGCTTGCGGGCGAGGATCCCGATGGCCAGGAGGATCAGGCAGGGCAGGCAGTAGATCACCGCGTATCCGGTCAAGACGAACAGCCCTTCACTGGGGCTGAGGCGAGCGTCGAGGAGTCGTTCGATGGCGATGAAGTAGGGGAAGGCGTTGGGCAGGTCGGCGGCGGTGAGGAGCGCGCCGAACGGCAGTGCGGTCCACGGCGTGAACCAGGGCGGGAGCGCGATCGCTCTGCGAGGGCGGGTCGTGAATCGGCGGATGCCCGTGATGACGAGGACGAGTCCGGCACCGGCGATCGCGACGTAGCGGATGCCTTGCACGATGCCGTCGACGGCGGTGGCCGCGGCCCCTGCTCCGAGGAAGAGGGCGGCGCCGGCTGCGAAGACGGTGAGGGCTGCGCCGAGGACGGTCACGAGCGCGGTCAGCGCTGGTCGTTTCGGTGCGGCGAGCAGGATGAGCGTGACGGCGACGATCGTTGCCGGGTTGAACGCGTCGATGACGGCGAGTCCGGCGATCGCGAGGAGCAGCGGGCCGCTCATCGCCGGTTCCGTCCGGAGGGGCCGAGGAGGGCTTCGAGCAAGGCGTCGAGCTCCGCCTCCGTGGGCGCCGGCTCGATGCCGGCGATGATGTTCGCGGAGAGCCCGTCTCCGATGAGGCGGATGATCCGCGCCTGCATCGCATTGCCCGTCTCGTCTTGAATGATCGCCTCCCACCGCGCAGTCGCCTCACGCGAAGCGGCAGCCACATCATCGCCCGGCGACTCGACCGCGCGATGAGCGATCGCCAGGGCACGGAACAGGGCGACGTCCTCGCCGGTCGGGACCGCGATCCGCAGCCATGTCTCCGCCGCGCGGCGCGAGGCTGCCGCCGCAACCATCGCGGCGTCGACCTCTTCGAGCGCGGCGACGGCCAGCCCCTGCACGAGGGCCGCGCGGGTGGGGAAGTGGTGCACCAGACCGCCTTTGGAGACGCCGGCTGTCGCCGCCGTCTCGTTCAGCGATGGGACGACGCCGCGTTCCAGTGTGAGCTTGCGGGCGGCGTCGAGGATGAGTGTTTTGCGGTCCATGAGGAGACCGTAGCGCGAAACCGACCGGCCGGTCGGTTTGCTCGGTTTCCTGTCAGGAGATGAGGTAACTGCTACCCATGGATCTTCACGCAACCGGAACGCCGGGAACGTCCGTTAGGGGGTCGCTGACCGGGCGGTTTCCGCGCTCAGGTCGAGGCGGTGCTGGATCGGCGGCGGCGGCTCGCCTTGTGGTGTCGATCTTGGGTGGTCTGTCGCTGCTTCAGCCTGACGTGGGGCCCCGCCGCACGATGCGGCGGGTGGGGTCCTGGAATGCGGTGGACCAGAAGTTGTAGCCGCGGTCGTTGAGGTGGGGTGGGAGGAGGGAGAAGATGTCGAGTCGGCGTCCGTGCCCGTTGAAGACGGTCGCGAAGTCGGCTCGGGCGATGGAGGCGTTGTCTGTCGACTGGGTGAGGATGGCCTGGTAGGAGTCGCGGCCGGGTTCGAGGGGAAGATCGCTGATGACCGTCCGATCAGCAGGCAGCAGGGCGGTGAGCTGGTCGACGTCGCGGCGGTATTCATCGAGCGGGACCCGGGATTCCATGTCGCTCGGTGTGGACACGATGACGATGTCGGCGGTTGCCAAGGGCGCCTGGGGGAGCTGCTCGCGGAGCATCTGAGCTGTCGTTGATCCACTCACGGCGAGGTTCGTGATATGCACCGGGCGCCCGGTCTGCTGCTCGAGGTCGCGGGCGACGCGTCCGGCGATCCCGTTCATGGGGTCGAGGGTGCCGACGCCGACCATTGAGGAGTCCCCCAGTGCGATAAGCCGTAACGCATCGGCTGGTATCAGTTCGTTCGCGCGGTCGCGCCAGAAAGCCGGGTAGCCGGCTGCTCGGACCGCGGTCACAGCGACGCCCGTCCCCAGGAGGGCGGCGATCGTCGCGACGCAGAGCAAAAGCATCCCGCGTTTCCTCATCACGGTTCAAGCGAGAGCGGTCGCGGGGCCCACCCGGCCCCGCGGAGCGCGGCTCGGAGCTGGTGAGCAGAGTGCAGCAGCGAAGATTCGTCGATGCCGTGCTGAGTCAACAGATCGGCCAGCGCGGTATTCAGCAATCGGCCGGCTTGCTGCTCGGTGACGACGCCCTCGGGTGTGAGCTCCACGAGATTACGACGTCGGTGGTCGGGGTCAACGGCCACTGTCACGAGACCGGCATTGGCGAGTGTCGCGATCATTCGGCTCACGGCCGCGTCGCTGTGACCGATGTGCTCCGCGAGTTCGCGTTGCGTGGTCTGGGTGAGTGTGGCGATCGCGGAGAGCACGTAGTACTGCCGGTAGGACAGCCCGTTCTCGCGCTTCAGGATCGCGGCCGCCGAGCGATCGAGGAGACCGACGATCTCATGGAGTAGGCCTGGCAGAGACTCTTGCATAGTCAAATATTGACGTGTTTACTTTTAGTTGGCAACCCTGCCGACGATGAAAGGTCATCCGGTGTACGCACTCTCGATCGCTGTCCACGCGACAGCCGGCGTCGTCGGCTTCGCTCTCGGGCTGGTCATGGCTCTCCAGCCCCGTCTCGCGACCAAGCGCGCTGTGCTCTTGCTCTACGTCGCGGCCATGATCGTGCTCGTGATCGGGCTGGCAGTCGCGGTCGTCGCGGAGTGGTCGCAGATGGAGGATGCCAGGCGGGCTGTCGACGTCGGCCTCATCCTGCTCGGCCTGTACACCCTGCTCCGCGCCATCCAGGCGGCGGCCGCCGTGCGGGCCGCTCACCCTGGATGGCAAGTCGCTTTCGTTGATCACGTGGGTTTCACCCTCATCTCGCTCTTCGACGGATTCGTGATCGTCGCCGCAATCAACCTCGGCGTACCGATGCCCGTCGTCATCCTTCTTGCGATCCTCGGAGTCGGAGGCGGGATCGCCACGATGAACCGACTGAGAACGCGCGTCGATTGAAGGATGCAAACACCGTCCGCTCGCGTCCGATAGGGATCGTTCACCGGACGCTTCCGAGGCGTCGAGAGACGTTGTCGTTTCTCGCGGTCGCCTGCACATCGCTTCGCACTTTCGCGGTACTTGTGCAGACGACCGCGAACACTTGAGTGTTCGCGGTTCTCTGCAGTTCCTACGCAGCATGCGGTGTCGATCAGTCCTCAGTAGTGGCCTTTGAACGACTCGACGGTCGAAGAAGTAGTGCAGCGCTCACCCCGCCGACTACGGCCGCCACGACCCCGGTACCAACAGCGATTGCCGCTGTCAGATAGTCACCAATAAGGGCTGCCGCGCTGGCCGCAACGACCCACGGAGCACTCGACCCCACGGCCGGTCCGACAGGGCCGATCAGCGAGGACGGCTCCGTCGCTCGCCTCAGCCGGTGAGTGATCAGAATCGCCACGAGTCCTCCAGCGATGCCAGCAAGGGCGCTGACGCCACCGACAATGGCTCCGACCGCTAGCAAGTATGCAATGGCGCTCCACCCACCCTGTTCGCGGTAGTCGGGGTTACCCAAGGTCAGGCCGAGACCGAGCAGCGTTCCCAGCAACACGCCAAGGGGAACAGCACGGAGAACGGCTCTCCGGTAGATCAGTCGCCTCATGAGGCCATGTTGGCGCTTCTAGGTGGACCCGAGCGCTCGCTCGGAGGGGGCGGTGACAGCAGGTCACCGAGCTCGCGCTTCGCCTTCTGGTACCGACTCCGCGCCGTTGATGGCGGGACGGAGACGATCTGAGCTGCCTCGCTGAGAGAGAAGCCGTCCCAGTGCACGAGCCGCACGAGTTCCGACAGCTCCGGAGCGAGCTTGCTCAGTGCTGCTTGAACGTCGAGGGCGACGTCAGAGGATTCTCCGATCACGCCGACGGTTTCGACTGTGCCGCGAAGCTTCTCGGCAAGAAGGTCTTGGCGTCGGCGCGTCCTACTGGTGTTCAGGACGACGTTCCGCGCGACTCCGAACAGCCAGAGGCGGGCGTCCTCGTCCGACAGGGGCATGGATGATGACCGGCGCCACGCGATAGTCATGGTCTCGGAGAGCGCATCGGGAGCGTCGTCGGCACCGACTCGGCGTTCGAGGTACTTCAGAAGATCACGGGCTGAGGCGTCGAGGATCGTCACCACGCGATCGGCTTGGGTGTCGCGGCGGCTCACTGTGTGAGGTCTGCGCAGTCGTCTTGGCCTCCGAGGGAGAGGTCTGAGCCAGTGACAGGATCGACCACTCCTCGCTCTTCAAGCTCGTCCCACACGACGTTGGTGATCGCGCCCACGACGGCTTGGCGGTACAGCTCGTCTTCCGAGTACATCTCGGTAGCAGGCACAACCGTGTCACCGTTCTCGCCGCGGACAGTCACGTCCCGAGCGACGATCCGGGCCAGCTCGCCATCGACGTCTGCGAGGGCAAGCACGTCAGTGGTGCGAAGCACTTTCTGCGCCTCCTTGATGTCCTCAGGGTCGCCTTCCCTGGCGACGCTGCGGAACTCGCATGCTCTTCCGCTGGGCAGAGTGAAGTGGACAACGGAGTCCGGGTTCTCCACCCAGGGCTCCCACCCGGAGAGCGTTGCTGCCGCTGCCGCGCCCGCGCCGCCCAGCGTGAGAGCGACGACGGTGCCGATCACGAGGGCTCGAGGTGTGACGGACCGTCGGCCGCGTCGCGCGTCCCACTCCACCCCGCGAACCATCTCCCGAAGGGCAGCGTCGGGGACGGCATCGGACAGAGGGGTCGGCGGCGCCGATTCGTCCAGGAGCGCGTTCATCGCCCGATCGTTTCCGACATCGTGAGGTTCGGTGGTCATGATCTACTCCTGTGCACTCGAAGGGGCTTCACTCTGTACATGTCCGACAGAACCCCAAACTGACGACGCGCAGACGGAAATAGTCGAAACTCACGTCGACCGGTCCGAGGTTGTTGCAGGCAGGGATCCCCGGTTGGGCGTTTGAGAGGATCAGCCTGTGTTGCCAGATGTTGAGCTCGCCGCAGCTGTCGCAGCTGTCGGTGTGAGGCGGCGTCCCCCGGTCCCTGAATACGACTATCGGATCGAAGATGTGACCTTGGTCGCTGGCCTACTCGATTTTCGGCTCGTGCAACATGGTGGCCAGGCCGCTCGAATCAAGATCGCGTTGCCGTCATCTGGAGGTGATCAGCCCTGGCTCTACGCCACGCCGCGAGACGCTGCAGACTGGACTTCGCAACTGCTCGTGTGGATCGATGAAGAAGTGGAGACCGGTGGCCTCTCCGGCGGACGACTCCAAGTTGACGAGGCCGGCACGACATACGTGATCGTCGCGTCCTACGGCTGGCGGCGGGCCAGCGAAGTAGAGCACAACAGACTGCTGCGGACGCTTTTTCGTGGGCCGCCCTCATCTGCATGACGACGACAGTGCGGGTCCGTCAGCTCGCGAGGGAGGCAGCGAGTTCAACGGGCGCTCCTGCGGAGCGCGGCTGCCACGACTCGAAGACGCCGTAGGCGATGATCCGCTCCGCGGTCGAGAGCAGCGGATTGCAGCTCGTCATGGTGATCAGCCGATCGGTCGGAGCGACGTCGTTCGTCCAGGGGACGGGATCGATGACCTGCACTTCGGAGGGCTGCACGTACTCGAGGTTCCGGAACCGGTACGTGTACCAGCCGTCGGCGGTCTCGATGTAGATCGCATCACCCAGTTGCAGTTCATCGATGAGGTGCATTCCACCGCCGGCAGCGGAGCGGTGCGCGGCAATCGCGAAGTTCCCCACCTCGCCGGGCATCTGCGTGCCCGGGTAGTGACCGATGCTGCCCACGTCGAGCACGTTCTCCGCGTCGACTCCCTCAGCGATCGTGCGCACCCACCCCTCGCCGTACCGGGGGATGTAGAGGTTCCCGAAAGTAGTGTCCATGGCCGCGACCGGCGCGATCACCGGGTCACCGGGCGCGGCCGGCTCAGCGCTCGGCTCGGACGGCACCTCAGCGGGTGGCCCGTCCTCGCCCCAGCTCTGCCGCAGCTTGGCTGCTTGATCTTCCTGCCGGCCTGCGATCACGGCGTCGTTCCACCACAGCTGCCAGGCGAGGAACAGCAGAACGAGCACCCCTGCGGTCATCAGCAGCTCGCCCAGGACGCCGAAGAAGGACAGGCGACGACGCGCCGGACGTCGCCGGCGCCGAGACGCTTCCATGGATGACGGAGCGGTCATGCGAAGGAGTCTAGGTGTGCCGCTCTCACTGGCATCGCTGGTCGAGATGTCCCGCGCGAGGATCGGTCACTGACACCCTCGGCGTGACGAGCTTTAGGCACTGCCGTGGTGTTTCTCGAGCCAGTCGTAGGCGAAGGCGGTGATGTCGACCGGTTCCGTGGGTGGAAGCGAGATGTCGGCTGGATCGATGCGACTCTCGTGCGTGGGGAGCATTAGCGCCTTCCTGTTCGTGCCGGTGTGATGTCATCCGGTGTCAGCTGCTCCGTTGGCTGCGATGGTGCCTCTGGTGGGGTGAGGGCTGCGCGAAGGTCTGTGCGGGCTCGGAGGTATCGGGTCCGCGCGGTTGACGCGCTGATACCCAGCAGCTGTCCTGCGGCCGCGATGGTGAATCCGTCCCAGTGGACCAGTCGGATGAGTTCGGCCTGTTCCGGAGCGAGGCGGGCGATCGCGTCGCGCACGTCGGCTCCGTCGTCCGCGGGCTGCACTTCGACCGGGGCGGTCGCGAGGACGCGTTGGAGTCGGTCGGCGAGGGTGAGGCGTCGTCGTTCGCTGCGTTCACTGTTCGCCAGGACGTTGCGGGTGATGCCGAACAGCCACATCCGCGCCGGCTCCGCCTCACGAGGGAGGAGGTGTGCTCGGCGCCACGCGGTGAGCATCACGTCGGCGAGGGCGTCGGCGGCGTCGTGATGACCGAGGCGCCGTTCGAGGTAGCGGAGCAGGTCGCCGCGCTCGCGCGCGAGCACCTCTGACAGCTCTTCCGCCCGGCCTTCGTGTCGGCGCTTCACCAGTCGGCTCCGGGGCAGTTACCGTTGCCGAGGTAGGTCAGGTTCTGGTCGAACCCGAGAAGACCCTCGGCGTCGAGCTTCGCGTCGACGGCGTTCATGAGGATGCGGGACACAGCGGAGTCGTACTCATGGTCGGCGCTGTACTGCGCCGTCCCCCAACCAGCAGGCTCCTTGGATCCGTCGTCGTTGACGAACATGTTCTCCTCGGATCGGATCTGCGCGATCGCGGTGTCGATCGCGTCCTCGTTGAGCAAGGCGTCGATGTCGGTGTCGCGGTAGAACGACTCCACGATGGCGATCGACTCCGGGTCGGAGCCCTGCACGACGCCGACCAGGTGATTGCACTCGGCGCCGCTGGGCAGCGTGTAGCTGAACGAGGTGAGAGCCTCGTCCGCCCACCAAGGCGGCTGCCACAGCCCGGTCGCGGCTGCTGTTGTCGCAGCTCCACCGAACAGCAGGAGAGTCGCCACGCCCGTGACCACCGGCCGCGCCCACCTCTTCCGTCGACCGGCCTCCGACGTCTCCTCCTGCACCGCGTTCTGCAAGAAGTCGAGCTCGGCGGACACGGGCCCGGTGATCGTCCTCGTCGGCGGAGCTGATCGATCGAGAAGGTCATCAAGACGTTCGCGCTCCGGATATGCACTCATGACGGTCTCCTCAGAATTCTGGGCCACATTTAGAACATGTCCGGCCGAACCCAAAACGTCCGTTGACCAGTACAACCGCTTCGCGGTCGCCGAGCGAGCGACGTGATTCACGTGCGTCCCGTATGGGGATCCCCTACCGGACTCTGGTATCCAGGAGCAGGATGCCTGCATGACGCTGCGAACCGAGCTTGCGACGGAACGCGAGTGGGCCGATGTGCGAACCGCGTTCGGACCACGCGCAGGGAAGCCCGACTCCTGCTGGTGCCAGAGGTTCCGTCACCATGATCACGCGACGAACGAGGACGCGCTCCAGGCAGAGCTGCGCGATTCACCCGTCCCGATCGGTGTGCTCGCTTACGTGGACGATCAACCCGTCGGCTGGACCCGGGTCGTTCCCCGCCACACGCTCCCTGGCATCACCGGTAATGCAGCGCTGACCCGCGTTCTCGAGGAAGACCCCGCCGCCTGGTGGGTGACCTGCGTCAACCTCCGCAGAGAAGCCCGCGGCCGCGGTGTGGGCACCGCGCTCCTCCGCGTAGCCATTGACCACGCTCGCGTCAACGGCGCATCAGTCCTCGACGGGCACCCCGTCGATGTCACCATGTCCGCCACGCGGCCCTCGCCCTCCGCGCTCTTCACCGGAACGGTGTCCATGTTCACGGCCGCCGGTTTCCGCGAAATCGGGCGCACCTATCCCAGCCGACCGGTCATGCGCGCCAACCTTGGCTGACGGCGGCGCTGACCCACCCCCTACCGGAGGCCTCGCCTCGTTCACTTTCAGAGTGGATCATGCATCCATGACGACTGACTTCGACCCCGAGCAGGTGGTCCGCGATGTCACGGCCAACGTGCGCAAGAAGTTCCCCGACCGCAGCGGCGAAGAGGTCGAGCCCCTCGTGCGCGAGGAGCTGACGGGGCTTCAGGACCGCCCCGTGCAGGACTACCTCTCCGTCCTCACCGAGCGCGCAGTGAAGCGCCGACTCAAGCGAGAGAACCGCGCGGACACTCCGCCCAGTTGAACTGAGCGACGGGGCGTTACCGCGTGGGGACGTGGTACTTGAAGCCGACGTGAGAGTCGGTGAAGCCGAGCCGCTGGTAGAACCGGCGGGCATCGGTGCGCGCCGCGTCTGAGGTGAGCTGAACGATGGACGCATCCAGGTCGATCGCTGCTCGCTCAGTGACCCACTGCATCAGCGCGGAGCCGATGCCGGCGGAGCGTCGTTCGCTGGCGACGAGTACCGCCTCGACCAAGAGTCTCGTGCTCCCCTTCCGGGCCAGTCCCGGTATCAACGTGAGTTGCAGCGAGGCCACCACGTCGCCGCCCTCCGCGATAACGACGAGCTGATCATTTCCGGGGTCGCTGGTGACCCGCTCGAGCGCAGTCGCGTAGACCGCGTGGTCGACACCACTGAGGGCGTCTCCGCGAGCGGCGCTGATGGGGTCTTCCAACAGCAGTTGCAGGAGCGACGGCAGGTCGTCGCCTGTTGCTCTCCGGATGAGGAAGTCGCCAGTGGGAGGAAACAACGACGCCGGGAGGTTCAGCCGATCAAGCATTCGTCCATGGTTGCAGCACGCTAAGACAGAGAGCAGCACGGGCCTCTGATCCTCATCACCTAGAACGACCGGTCAACCATCCCCTTACGGGACGGCCGCGCTCCGCTTCCGGGGCTCAACTACCGGCGCCGAAACGCTCCATACAGCGCGACGACGCTGCCGTCCTCGAAGCGATCCGCAGGACTCAGCGGAGAACCGTCAGGCCACTGTGAGAGCCGCACGAAGTGCAGCCGAAGCGACGAGCGTTCGTCCTCGTGCAGCATCTCCTCGAACACGGGAACGAGCGCCAGTCGCAGCTCCTCGATCGTCGTCACCGCACACCAGGGCTGTCGACGTAGACGTTCTCACTGAGCGGAGTCCACGTCTCTTCGACTCCCCCGCCGTCCGGGATGACGTGGAACGTGTCGCGGCCGATCGTGGCATCGAACCCGCCGGCCCCGCAGCTCTGGTCCCACGTGTCCTCGTCAGCGAAGCTCGTCAAGCACGTCGTCTCCAGATCGCTCGTTCGCGCCAGGAACAGTGATCGGTCTCCGACTCGGCCGACGAGCCGGGAGCTGGTCTCGTCCATCTCCGACCACGAGGCCCGCGGGGGCAACGTCGGGAACGTATCGGCGTCGGTCGCTGCCCGGTCGAGGTCCGCGAAAGTGAGCAGAGGACGCTCAGCGGTGGTGAAGCACCCGCTGAGCGAGGCCACGACTGCGGCAAAGATGACCGTGACGGCGAGGGTTCGAGTGGTCACCCTTGCGATGCTGCGCGGTCGACTTGTCCAGGTCACGAGGTCAGCCTAGGAAGCGCAGGACCAGGACACGCCCTTTCCGGAAACTAGGGTGAGGGCATGTTCCCCGAGCTCGGCACCGCGTTCCTCGCGGGCGCGCTCGCTCTGCTCTCCCCCTGCGCTGCGCCAATCCTCCCTGGCATTGTCGGCGCCCTCACCTCGACAGGAGACGGACGGGCTCGACCGTCTCGGCAGGTGTGGTCGATCCTTGCTTTCGCGGTCGGCGC
Organism: Rathayibacter caricis DSM 15933; assembly: GCF_003044275.1. Taxonomy (NCBI): domain Bacteria; kingdom Bacillati; phylum Actinomycetota; class Actinomycetes; order Micrococcales; family Microbacteriaceae; genus Rathayibacter; species Rathayibacter caricis. The sequence continues at coordinate 134,432 of NZ_PZPL01000002.1, forward strand.
CGCGCTCGTGCTGATCGGATCAGTAGCGCTGCTTCTCGCGTTCGGCGCGAATGTGAACCTCGCCCGTCCGCCGTACACGCTAATCGCCGGCGGACTGCTCATCGCCGCCGGCCTCTACTCCCTCGGCGTCCTCCGGATCCCCTGGATCACGAAGACCTCCACCCCAGGCGGCTCGGCCGCGAAAGCACTGCTGCTCGGAGTCAGCTGCGCCGCAGTCTGGTACCCCTGCCTCGGCCCATCCCTCGCCATCGCCTACGGCCTCGCCTCCAACATCGACACCGCGGGACTCGGCGTCGCGCTGGGGTTCGTCTACTTCCTCGGCATGCTCACCCCGCTGTTCCTGCTCGGACTCGTCCTCGCCCGCGCAGCACGCTCACGCCGATGGCTGCGCCGCATCGGCGCCTACGCCAACAAGGCCGTCGCCGTCCTCCTCATCGCGATCGGCGTCCTCGTCATCACGGGACTCTGGAACTCCGTGTCGCTGTGGATCGTGGACAACTCGAGCTGGTTCCCCACCCTCTGATCCTCGAACAGGATCGCTGTGCAGCCAGTCGACCCGATCAGGGGACGAGGAGATGCCGTGTCTGTCCGAGTGTCAGAACTGCACCGGTAGACGACTCTCCGGTTAGCGTGGCCCCATGCGGCAAATCATCCATCGTCACCGGAGGGCCGCTCTCTGTGCTGTACCAGTTGGCGTGGTGCTGGGTGCGCTGCTCGGTCTGGGATTGGTCCTCACGGGTAACCCCGATTATCGCGATCAGGGTGGGTGGAGTTCCTTCGCGTACTTGATGATCGTGGGCGCCGTTATCGGTGGGGTCAGTGCCCTGACGGCCGTCGCCGGAGGGTTTGGGGCGATCCTGATCACCCATCGGTCGGGACGAGCGACGGAGACGTCCCCGATGATCAGCCCTGTGGGACCGGCCATAGGATCGGGCGCCCCGTGGGGTGGTGCGGCCTGCGTAGCTGCCGTCGCCGGTGACCCAATGACCGCGGCCATCGCTGCTGGGCTCGGTGTAGTTGCGGCTGTGGTCGGCGGGGTAAGCGCTGCGCTGCTCCTTCGACCGTCGAAGGGCTCGCGCGCCACTGCTGAGGCTGACGATTCGGGCACGCTCACGTCGATTGTGCAGACGACCTCGAAGATCTGAACGTTCACGGTCATCTGCACGAGTATTGAGAGGTCGCGACGAGCTGTGCAGGCAATCGTGAGAAACGACAGCGCTCGATGTCGCGTCTACGTGTATCGGTGAGCGACCCCTCATTGGACGCCCACGGTCGACCTCCTGAAGACATCTGAGGGAAATCCGAGAGCGACCGACCGGCCGGTCGGTTTGTCTATACGGTGTGCTCATGGATCGCAGAGCCCTCATCCTCGACGCCGCCCGACGACTGACGCTTGAACGCGGAGTCGTCCCGTCGTTGAACGAGACGGCGGCCACGGCCGGCGTCTCCAAGGGCGGCCTCGTGCATCACTTCCCGTCGCGCGCCGCGCTCGTGCGAGGCCTGGCTTTGGCAGCTCTCGAGGAGGTCGACGCGGCGATGGTCGCTGCGGCGGCCGAGCGGCGGGCAGCGGAGACGTGGCTGCGCATCTCGGTGCCCACCGGGGATGACATCGCGTTGTTCCGGGCGCTGGCGATCGCGCACCGCGCGGTCGAGACGCCCGGCGATGACGTGGCCGCAGCGTCGCGGGAGGCGACGTCCCGGTGGGAGGCGCTGATCCAGGACGAGACGGGCGACGCCACCCGTGCGAGGGTGATCCGTCTCGTCGGAGACGGGCTCGCTGCGAACGTCCTCGCCGGCATCGAGCCGGCCCCCACCCAGGCGGAGCTCGATCGCTTCATCGATGTCATCGTGCACTTCCCCCGGCGGACTCCCCGATGAGCGGGCCGCTTCTGCTCGCGATCGCCGGGCTCGCAGCGCTGGATGCGTTCAACCCCGCCACGATCGTCGCCGTGACGCTCATCCTCCTTGCTGCACCCCGGCGCCCCGTTCTGACGGCACTGGTGACCGTCCTCGGTGCAGCGCTCACCGTGTTCGGCGCCGGCGCCGCCTTGTTCCTCGGCGCGGGAGCTGCCGCGGGCGCCGTCGACGGCATCGTGCAAGGCATCCGCTACGCCGCCTTCGCCGCCGCCGGTCTCGTCCTGGTCATCTCCGGCATCCGCCGATTCCGGACCCGCGCACGCAAACCAATCACTCTCCCCTCCTGGTTCACACCCTGGACGGCGCTGCCGTTCGGCGCACTGCTCACGGGCGCCGACCTGCCCAACGCCTTCCCGTACTTCATCGCCATCGAACGACTCCTCGACGCCCGCCTCACCCCCGGCGAAGGGCTGCTCGTTCTCGCCGGCTACGCGGTGATCTACTGCCTGCCCTGCCTCGCACTCCTCGTCGTCGGGATCCTCGCCCGCAAACGCACCCACGCCGTGCTCTCACGCATCACCGCACGACTCGGAACGGGCGACGTGAAAGCATCACCCACAACGGCCATCGTCCTGATCCTGCTCGGCGGAGTCGTCGCGTCACTGCCCTTCTGGGCACTGCGCTGACCGGGTAGGGGATCGCCCGGTGAACGACCCGGCTACGCCGTCTACTGTTCGGGCATGACTTCCTCAAGTGCAAATGAGCCTCTCTCCGAACTTCCCACCGTCAGCACTGAGACCAAAGACGGCGTGGCCATCGTGACCATCGCGACCGAAGCATCGATGCGTCTTCGGGTGATCCTGAACAACCGCACCCTGTTCGAAGACACCGTCGCGGAAACATCGGGCGATGTGGCAAGGGACCTACGCGACTGACCCGGTGCCATTGCGCACTTCCACGTCCCCGCCGGATGCCAAGCATCCCTACCGGAAGCTTGATTGCAGGAGAAGGATGCCTGCATGACGCTGCGAACAGAGCTTGCGACTGATCGCGAGTGGGCCGATGTGCGAACCGCGTTCGGACCTCGCGCAGGCAAGCCCGACTCCTGCTGGTGCCAACGCTTTCGTCACCACGACCACGCGACGAACGAGGACGCGCTCCGTGCAGAGTTGCGCGATTCAGCCGTCCCGATCGGTGTGCTCGCTTACGTGGACGATCGGCCCGTCGGCTGGACCCGAGTCGTCCCGCGCCACACGCTCCCCGGAATCACCGGGAACACAGCACTGAAGCGCATCCTCGAAGACGACCCTGCCGCCTGGTGGGTGACCTGCATCAACCTCCGCCGAGAGGCCCGAGGCCAGGGCGTAGGCACCGCCCTCCTCTTCGCCGCCGTGGACCACGCACGCGCCAACGGCGCATCAGTCCTCGACGGGCACCCCGTCGACGTCACCATGTCCACCACACGGCCCTCGCCCTCCGCGCTCTTCACCGGAACGGTCTCCATCTTCACGGCCGCCGGCTTCCACGAGATCGGACGCACCTACCCCAGCCGACCAGTCATGCGAGCCGACCTCGGCTGACCAGCGCCGCTGACCCACCCCTCAACGGACGCCAAGCCGACCCGGTGAACGATCCCCATACGGGACGCCTTCAAATGCGCTGGGGTCAGCGGTCTGCAACTTCCGCGCGCCTCGCGATTCGGCTCTGACCAACGACGGCCACGGCGATGACGGCGGGGACGAGCAGATAGAACCCGGCGGGGACGAGCAGGACGGCGACGGCTGCGGTGGAGAACACGGACAGCCACCACAGACGCGAGTAGGCGGGGAAGATCTTGATGCCTGCGGCGAGCCCGAGGATGTAGACGGGAACCTGGGATCCGGCGCAGAGCGACACCAACTCGTCCGTGCTGATCGGCGTGAGTGCCGCGGCGGCGAGCCCGGCGATGATGATCGCGATGGGGACGGCGAGGGCGCGGAGTCGGGCTGATCGCTGCGCTCGCGCTCCTTCGGGAGCGCCGGCTGCGCGGGAGTCGAGCTCAGCGAGGCTTCCGACGTAGGCGAGGCTGTTGCCGGTCGCGATGATGACGGCGATGATCGCGGCGACGACGGCGCCGATGGGTCCGACGGCGATGCGCAGCAGCGCGGCGACCGGTGCGGCGCTGCCGCCGGCGGTGGGACCGAGGACGAGGATCTCGGGCACGGCAACGGCGGCGTAGAGCAGGGCGACGATGACAAGCGTCGCGGCAGTCGCCTTCGGGAGGGTGCGGCGCGGGTCGCGCAGCACGCCGGTGAAGTTGGTGACCGCTTCCCAGCCGGTGAGGACCCAGGTGAGCACGAGCGCTGATGCGGCGACCGCGACGACGCCGTTGGGCGCGAACGGGGTGAGGTTCGCCGTGTCTCCGTGCGGGAGCGCGAGCACGGCGGTGGTCGCGATCAGCAGGATGAGGGCGATGGAGAGCAGGAGGGTGAGGATCCCGCTCCCGGCCCGATAGAGGATGCTCGCGATGACGGCCACGGCGCAGATCGCGGCGGCGACGGTGACGACGGTGGCCTTGTCGCCTCCGGTGGCTTCGGCCACGTACTCGCCTCCGATGAGGCCGAGGGCGGGGACTCCGATGGGGACGCCGTAGCGGAACCAGGCGGTGACGAGTCGGCCGGCGAGGGAGCCGAAGGCGGCGGAGGCGTAGCCGGCGATGCCGTGCGCGGTCGGAGTAGCCGCATGCAGCGCGGCGAAGGTGAACGCGATGGGCGCCGAGACGACCAGCAGCACCCCGAGCGTGATCAGGGACGCCGGCCCTGCCTGCGCCGCCGCGAGGGCGGGCAGGGTCAGGATGCCAGGTCCGACGATGGCGGCCACGAACAGGGCCGTGCCGCGCACGGCGCCGACGCGATGGTCTTTCTCGAGGATCGTCACGGGCGCCTCCTACGGCGGACAAGGTGCATGTCGGTTCATCGCGATTTAGCGATGAGCAAAGGTCTAGCACATAATCGCGATTTACCGATACGCTCGTTGTGTGGACGTTGCAGCCGAAAGCTTCGACCTGGTGCCGGTCTTCAAGGCGCTCGGACACCCGACCCGTTTGGCGATCCTGGGCTGGCTGAAGGACCCGGAGTCCTTCGCGCCGGAGGACTCGGCAACGAAGGAGCACGGGGTGTGCCTGAAGTACATCCAGGCGCGGGCGGAGGTGTCGCAGTCCACGGCGTCGCAGTTCATGTCCAGCTTGCAGCGGGCGGATCTGGTGACGGTCACCCGGGCGGGTCAGTGGTCGTACTACCGGCGCAACGAAGACACGATCGCGAAGCTCGGACAGATCCTCAACGACGTCATCTGACGCCGCACCTGCGACCGGTCTACAGGTGGACGCTGCCGATATCCCCGGCCCGCTCAGTGGTCGCTTCGAGTTCCGTGACCGCACGACGCCGCCGGCCGGTGAGCGTGAACAGCGCCATCGAGGCAAGGAGCCCCGGCCTGGGCGGGAACACCCCGAGCTGAGTGAGCATCGTGAGGTCGTCCCGGACGGCCTTATGGCCGGTCACGCCGGCGTCGGTGATGGTGAGGACGTGCATCTGCTCGGCGTCGATGCGACGTCTGGTCGGCGGGAGCACCTGGGCCGGCTTGCCGTCCTGGTACTGCACGAACGGCCGCGAGTGGAGTCCCTGCATCTTCAGGTGCAGCCAGGCTCCGGAGTCGGTGTAGCCCTCATCGAGGATCTCGAAGTGGAGATCATCGAACGCTGAGCGCATCCACGCGCTCGATGCGAGCAGCCCGGCGGGTCCCGGGCGCTGGCAGGCGGCCGGACCGGAGGTCGCCTCCCTGTTGCCGAAAGTCGGGGCCGCGATCGCGCGGGCGAGGTCCGCGTCGCCGGACTCGAGCACCTGGAAGATGCCGTGGGCGTACTCCTGGAAGGGGGTGGGGGGCATGTCGTTCACCTCTGCGCGAGCGAGTGTCGGCCGACCGCGAACCAGAGGATCGGTCCGAGGACGGGAAGGATGATCGCGGCCGCGATCCAGCCGCCGCGCGCGGCAGGAGTGAGGGGCGTCGCTGCGGAGGCGATGCTCCGGACGGCGGCGATCCACGCTCCGAGCCACGCGAGCACGAGCACGAGCAGGACGACGCTGTGCGTCGCGCTCACCAGCGAGTGCCCTTCGGGCGCGATGAGCGGAGCTGTGCGGCCGCGGGTGTCATTCGGACCAGGCGTTGCTCTGGATGACGTCGACGAAGTTCCCGCGGCGGAAGCTCGGATCGAAGTGCGCGAGCACGTCGTCGTTCATGGTCCCGAACGTCGAATCCGGGCGGTGCTTCATCCCGTCGTTGAACGCGGCGAGGATGTCGCGCTTGAAGTTCGGTCGTGGGTGGGCGTCCGTGACGGCCGCCCGGTCGGAGAGGCTGATTTCCTCGAGCTGGAGCCCGAGGACGTCAGTCTCGACGCCGGCCGTCACGAGGGCGATCTCCGGCGCCAGCCGGGTTGGGATCTCCGGGGTGGTGTGCAGCGCGATCGCGAGCCACGCGGTCTGCGCGACGTCGTGGGAGCGGTCGTGAGCGAGGAGGAAGTCGCGGGCCGCGTCCGCACCGTCGAGCTCGAAGCGTTGCATGCTGCTGCGGTACCGGGAGGTGAGGCCGAGGTCGTGGAACAGGGCAGCGACGTACAGCTGCTCGAGGTCCACGGTGAGGCCCCGCGCGCGTCCCTTCAGTGCACCGAAGAGGAACACTCGGGAGGAGTGGTCGAAGAGGGTGTCGCCGGCCTCGTCGCGGACGAGTTCGGCGGCTTCGCGGGTGAGGGCGGTGTCCGGGATGGTGATGCCGGCGATGGTCTGAGCCATGATTCTCCTTGTCGATGTCTGACCCCTTCAGCCTTGATCCACGGCCGGAGCGGCGCGTCGAGAATCCGGACCGGCAGGCGGAGAAACCAGACAGGAGCGGCCAGTGAGCGCTACGCGCAGCCCGCACCTCGTCGGGGTCGTCATCTTCGACGGCTTCAAGTCCCTCGACGCCACAGGTCCGATGGAAGTGTTCGCGGAGGCCAACAACGAGGGCGGCAACTACGAGCTGCTCGTCCTCTCCCCGGGCGGACGCCCGGTCCGCGCGTCGAACGGCCTCCACGTGCAGGCGGACGCCGCCGTGGAGGGCGAGCTGCCCCACCTGGACACCCTGATCGTCACCGGTGGCGATCTACTCCCCACCACCCCTGCTGCGCCGGGCCTCATCGACGCGCTACGCGCTTTGGCGCCACGCTCGGACCGCCTCACCGCTATCTGCACCGGCGCGTTCCTTCTCGGTGCCGCCGGCCTGCTCGATGGGCGACGGGCGACCACGCATTGGAAGTACATCGCGACGCTCGCCGCCGCGTTCCCCGCCGCTGCCGTCGAGACTGACGCGCTGTTCGTCCACGACGGCAACGTGCACACCTCCGCTGGCGTCACCGCAGGCATCGACCTCTCCCTCGCTCTCCTTGAACTCGACCACGGCGGCGACCTCGCCCGCCGAGTCGCCCAAGCGCTCGTCGTCTTCCTGCAACGACCAGGCGGGCAGTCCCAGTTCTCCCCCTCCCTGCTGATCCCCCGGCCGAACACACCGTCATTGCGCGCGGTCACCGATTCGATCGCCGCCGACCCGGCCGCGGATCACTCCGCCGACGCTCTCGCCCGCCGCGCAGCGATGAGCCCGCGCCACCTCACGCGCCTGTTGAACACCGAGATAGGAACTACGCCCCGCGCCTACGTCGACTCCGTGCGCCTGCACGCCGCCTGCACCGCGCTCGAACAAGGAGCGACCGTCACCGAAGCAGTCACCCGCGCCGGATTCGCCGGCGCAGACGCACTCCGCCGCGCCTTCCGAGCACAACTCGGCGTGACCCCGCACGAGTACCAACGCCGGTTCGCGACCACCGGCACGAGCACCCGGTCAACGGTTTGCTAGAGGATCCCGTACCGGACGTGACGGCGACGCGGCGGGCGCGTGCCTTGCGGTAGCGCTCCGCGGTGTGGGCGAACTGGCCGGGGTTGGTGGTGGCGACGGCGATCAGGTCGGCGCGCGCCTCCTCGTCATCCTCGAAGTCGAGGATGACCGCGGCCTGGTCTAGGGTCAGCTCGTGCTCGTGCAGCGCGGTCCGCGCGACCGCGGACTCCTCGACCGCGAGTTCGGCTTTCACGGTCGCGGCCTTGGTGCCGGTGCGCTTGGCGATGCTCGCGGCCGACAGGCCCTCGAACGACAGCTGCGCCCACGCGGCGGTGCGGTCGGCGGTGGTGAGTTCGGCGCGCTGGTCGTTCTCGATGATCTGCTGCACGATCCGCTCGGCGGTCTTGTCGTCGCCCTCCACGACGTAGACGGGAATCGTCGCGAGGCCGATTTCACGGCTCGCGAGGGTGCGGCGCTGTCCGGCGCGGACGATGACGTTGCCGTGCTCGTCGCGGCGTCCGAGGACGGGCGAGAGGATGCCGCTCTGTCGGATGGAGTCGAGGAAGTCCTTGGTCAGCGGGGCGCTGGTGCGGACGTTCTGCTCGATGACGAGGGCGGTCGGGTCGAGGTGCTCGATGGTCCCGGTGGTGGTGGTGTTCACGATGGTTTCTCCTTGATCAATGTGCGATCATTGAGGCGACAAGTCCCGTGGTTCTAGTCCAACTACGGGGCTTTCGTCTTGTCTGATCGTTTTTTTGTGCCTCTCCGGCGGGAAGAACCGTTTGAGTGGAGACGGCGGAGTGACGCCTATTCCGGGCGAAATAAGGGAGCTTGCGACCGCGTCCGGAATAGGCGGCACGTAGCCGACGGAGCGAGATAGATTGAAACCGCGGAGAGGTGAAGAATCTCAATCAGGTTGTCAACAGCGCCGCAGGCTCCTCCGGCCGGCTCCGTCCGGCCGCGCCAGCAGTAGCCTCAATGCATGCGCGAAGAGGTCTCCACGAGTCGATCTCTCGTCCGCCGAGGCCTCCTCGTCAGGGGACTGACACTCGCGCCGGTTGCGGCGATGTTGATTGCTCTCTCGGCCTGCTCGGGCGGGCTCACCACATCAGCCACGGATGCGTGTAGCAACCACTCCTCCTGGGTAAGCGAAGGCAGCGCAGGACAGCAAGAGGGTCGCCGTGAGCAGCTGCTGCGGACGATGTCTGAGTCGCTGAGCGCGGAGGACCCCGACGAGTTGACGGAAGCGGTGACCGCCATGGAGACGGCCCTTGAGGGTGGCGACGACGAGGCGTTCCAGACGGCCAGCGCGGCGTTCGCTAGCTCCTGTCGAGCGAATGGTTGGGAGCTGCCCGAAGGCTGACAGGCCAAGGGCCTTTGGCTCACCTCGTATCAGTCAGGCAGCAGCGAACTCGGTCCTAGCCGAGTCCACCGTTTGAGGTTCCTTTGGGGTCGCACGCGTAGTTGCAGTTCCCTCAAACTCACACCCAAAGGGTGCTGGAGGCGTGTAGCTGCGGTCGTCTCGAAACATGGCCCAGATGACGTCGAGACGACGGCGAGCGAGCGCGAGGATGGCTTGCTTGTGCGACTTCCCCTCAGCCCGCTTCCGGTCGTAGAACACTTTCGATTCGGTCTTCTGCTGGACGCTGACCATCGCTGCGAGATAGCAGGCGCGCAACAGGCGCCGGTCGTAGCGGCGAGGTCGATGATGATTGCTGCTGATCCGTCCCGAGTCGCGTGGTGCTGGCGCGAGGCCCGCGACACCGGCGAGCCGATCAGCGCTGACGTAGGCGCTGAGGTCGGGGCCGGTTGACGCGAGGAACTCGGCCGCGAGCAGGGGTCCGAAGCCGGGCATGGACTGCAGGAGCTCGGCGGCACGACTCGTCTCGACACGGGCGGCGATGAGCTGATCGATCTCCGCGATGCGCGCCTCGAGCGCGATGACGTCGTGCGCGAGGCGACGCGCGAGCTCGGATGCGATCGCCTGGCCCGGGAGAACGGTCTGCTGGCTCTTCGCCGCAGCGACCGCGGCGGAGGCTGTCGCAACCGCAGTTCGGCAGCCCTGCGAGCGAAGCCATCGGGCAAGGCGGGACTCCCCCATCCGCCGGATAGCATCCGGTGTCGCGTAGCCGGTGAGGAAAACGGGTGATCGGGCCGCATCGCGGCTTCCTTTTGGCGGTGCTCCGTCGCCGCTGCGCGGGCGGAGCTCGCGCCCCCGGAACGGGGATGCCGGGGACCCTTCTATGGATCAACGTCAAGCGGTGGGTCGCGCTCAGTCGGCAGCAGTAGGCGCTTCGGAGGAGTTTGGAGCGGAGTCTTGCCATCCCGGCGGGCGCCGGAAGTAGAGTGAACGACATGCATCTGACGCTGCGATTTCTCAGCCCTCGACCGGTCACCGGTCGTTCGGGGCTGGGCGTGCGCGCGTAGATCAGTCCGTGCGTCGGGTCGGTCGAGGGGTCTCCCCTTCACTCCGACTCGAAATGGACTGTCATGCCTTCCTATCTCTCCGCCGATGACCTCGGCACCTCGCTCGCTCTCCGAGACCTAAGCGATCCCGCACAAGGCGAGCACGCCCTGCAACTCCTCCTTGATGCCGTCACCGTTTCGCTCACGGAGACCTGGGGTGTGCCCGCCACGACGGTGCGCTCGAATCCCCTGGTCGCAGTCGAGGACAACTACGACCGCCTCGGCTTCGACGCCTCCGCGGTCACTCGCGACCAGCGGTACTCGCGGTACGTCAGCGACACCGTGATGCTCCGCACCCACACGTCCGCGATGATCCCGCCCCTCCTCCGGGCTCTCGCCGGCGGAGACTCCGGCGGTGATCACGATCGCCTCTACGTCCTCCCCGGCCTCGTCTACCGCCGGGACTCCATCGACCGCACACACGTCGGCGAGCCGCACCAGGTCGACCTGTGGCGCGTGTCGAACGGTGCACGGATGGGCAAGGACGACCTCGATGGCATGCTCAGCGCTCTGGTCGACGCGGTACTTCCGGGCGCACGATGGCGGGCAGTTCCTGCGGTGCACCCGTACACGACCGGCGGCTACCAACTCGACGTCCAGGTTGAAGGCGATTGGCTCGAACTGGCCGAGTGCGGACTGATCGAACCCGGGCTCCTCCTGCGATCGGGTCTCGACCCGTCCGTCTGGTCAGGGCTTGCTCTCGGGATGGGGCTGGATCGCGCGCTCATGCTGCGAAAGCGGATCGATGACATCCGTCTCCTGCGTTCAACCGATCCGCGCATCGAAGAGCAGATGGTCGATCTTCGGTCCTGGCGTCCGGTCTCGTCCATGCCCGCTGTGAGCCGAGACATCTCGGTCGTCGTGAACCGCGACGACGACAAGGAGACCATCGGTGACCGGATCCGCGCCGCTCTCGGGATCGATGCCACCTCGATCGAGAGCGTGCAAGTCCTCGCCACGACAGCCAGTGAGCTCCTACCCGAAGGCGCTCAGAAGCGACTCGGGATCCGGCCAGGGCAGCTCAATGCGCTCATCCGCATCACGCTCCGCCCGCTCGACCGGACGCTCACGGATGAAGAGGCCAACGCGCTCCGCAACCGCGCCTACCTCGCCGTCCACCGCGGGCCGCACCTCGAGCTGATCTGATTCAAGCCATGCGAGCGGGTGTCGTCCCTCCTGGCGGCACCCGCTCGACCTGCCGCCAAGTCACACCACGGCCAGCGCCGTGCCCATCCGCAGCTCCAGTGCCTTGAAGATCTCGCGGGCGATATAGCGCTTCACGCATCGTCGAATCTCACGACTGGTCCGTCCTTCAGATATGCGTCGGTCAACGTAGGCGCGGGTGCGCGCTTCCGACACCATGCGCACTCGGGCGATCACATCGAGCGCACGATTCAGTTGCCGGTCGCCACCTCGATTCAGCCGATGCCGAGTCGTGTTCCCGGACGACGCCGGGATGGGGTTCACTCCCGCAAGGGATGCGAAGGCGGCCTCACTCCGCACCCGACCAGGGTGCGAGTACGCCGCAACCGCGGCAGCAGCGGTGACTGGGCCGACACCATAGATCTGTTGCAATCCGGGTGCGAGCAGCTCGACGAGCTCGGCCAGCGCCTCGCGGTTCTCACGCATCTGTCGACCGAGTTCGATCACCGTCGACGCGAGCCGGACCGCTTCTGCTCGGATGATGCGCTCCGCAACGTCAGAACACTGAGCGTCGAGATCCACGAGTCGCTGCACACCACGATCAGCGAGCGCTCGCCTCGTGTCGAGCCCGAAGTCTGTGGTGCGGACCAGCGCGTTGAGCTGGTTTCGTGCACTCGTGCGGCGGATCTCCATGTCGCGGCGGACGTCGAGCGTCACCCGGAGAGCGTTGCGCAGCCCGTCGGCTTTCGGTCGAGTCAGCGAGTCGAGCTCGATTCCCATCGCCGAGGTCGCGGCAGCGATCGCGTCGATCTCATCAGTCTTGCCGCGGACGCGGCTCGACTTCTTAGGCGGACGGACCTCGCAGAACACGATCCCGTCGCGCTGAAGCGCCCGACCCAACGATGCACCGTAGGAGCCCGTGCCCTCCATCGCGAACAGAACCGACCCGCGAGCAACGCCTCGCACCCAGGCGATCGCTCGGTCGATCGCCGCCGTCGTAACTGGAAACGCCTTCGTTCCGAGGATCTCGCCGGTTTTGGTCGCGACTACTGCGTAGGTATGCGTGCGGGCGTGGGTGTCGACTCCGACGACGTGGTCGTAGTGGTGGGCGACGATCATGCGGCCTCTTCTCCTCAAGGGTCATCCAGGTGGGATGCGCCGCGGAGGCATCTCTCTAACGAGTCACGCGACCGAAGTCGCGGACAACCTTCTATCAAGCCATCGCAGCGTCACACCGGTTCAGGCTCGCTCGGACGGACAGGTCCCCAGCAAGACACTGCGGTCAAGAGTGTGATGAGTCACGCCCGAGCGAGCCAGAACCAGCCTGACAGCCGGCACCGGGCCGGCCGAGACCATTGAAGAGTGTGAGGGGGTCGCCCCTCACGGGCCGGCCCGCAGGCCGGCCCGCACCGCGCGGCTACCGATCGGCGGGCTCGTAGCAGTTGGCGCAGTCGCACGGCCCGCCGGGGTTCTCCACCCGCTCGACGGCCGCGATCTGCGCGGCCTGCTCCGCCGGGGAGAGCGCCTGCCACCCCTCATCCGCCCGCCGGTTCGACTCGATGCGCGCCGCACGCTCGTCCACCGTCTCCGAGGTCGGGGTGAGGAAAGCGGCCAAGGCAGCGCCGGTGTCCTGCTTCTCGGCGGGAGTGAGGAACGCGATCAGCGCGGCGGCGAAGGCGGTGCCGTCGTCGGTGACGGGGAATCCGCCCGGGGCCCCTTCGCCGGGAAGGGTGAGCGTATTACGGATGTGCGCGAGGATCTCGGCGTCCGTGGCGGTAGCGTCGTCGTCGGACTCCGCGCGGCGGGTGTCGAGGATGAGCGCGAGCTGTTCGGCCGTGGCGCGGCCGGTATCGGTGGCGGTCTGCATGGTGTGGGTGCTCCCTCTGGCTGATCGTTTTTCTTTGCCTCTCCGGCGGGAAGAACCGTTTGAGTGGAGGCGGCGTAGTGACGCCCATTCCGGGCGAAATAAGGGAGCGCAGCGACCGCGTCCGGAATGGGTGGCACGGAGCCGGTGGAGCGAAATAGGTTGAGACCGCGGAGAGGTGAAGAAAACCAGAAAACGAGCCGCGTAGCGGCTTCCTCCTGGCGGTGCTCCGTCGCCGCTGCGCGGGCGGAGCTCGCGCCCCCGGCACGGGGAAGACCGGGGACCCTTCTATGGGTCGGAGTCAACCCAGGCGCGGCAGCGCCTGTCCTCTGGCACGACCAGCTCAGGAAGTTTCGATGCACTGGCGCTACCCGTCGAGTGGCATCGGCCGGGGTGTGCATGAGTTGGCGATGGCCATGCTAAGCGCCGCGTCGGTGTGGACGTCTTGCCACGCCTGCACCGCTTCAGATGGCCCTCCCCTGCGCCCGGCAGGGCGAAATGCGAAGCCGGGCGACCACCACTGTGACGCGGGAGAGTGCTCTGACGTTCACGCAGAACATCACCGTTGTTACAACCGGTCTTAGTGGTTAGGGTGTCTCCATGGTCCGATCACGCCATCCGCTCCCCGACGACATCGCTGCGCTCCTCGACGAGCACGGAGTGAGGGCGGCGTACGACCAGAGACCCGCGTACCAGCGCAACGACTACCTGGGCTGGATTTCCCGAGCGAAAGCGGTCGCGACGCGGGAGCGGCGCATCGCGGTCATGCTCGATGAGCTCGCCGAGGGCGGCCGCTACATGGGAATGATCCATGCACCCTCGCGTAAGGACGCGGATGCGTAGTGCCGCTGCCCCTGTGGGGACGTGGATGACCGGATCGGACGGTCGCCGCTGGTTCTTCGACTCCGGATCCCTCGCGCTGGACTTCGCCTACACGGGCGACTTCGGCTACGGGAACCCGCAGTGGGAATCGCTGCGCTCGCCAGCCGACCTCGGGACCTGGTTGACGTCTCGATTCGAGGAGCCCGGCGCTCCCGTGAGCGATCCGGTGTACCAGCGTGCCCGGGAGCTCCGCGCCGCGGTCACCTTCGCGGCCCGCGCGATCGCCGGTGGTTCTCGGCCGGAGCCGGCGCAGGTCGACACGATCAACGCCCACGCGTCGGCGCATGCTGTCGGTCCGCTCCTCGACGGCGGCACCGAGCAGCCTCCCGCTCCGACCGCCGATCAGATGCTCGCCACCCTCGCCCAGGAAGCGGTCATCGCTTTCTCCGCCGACTCCGATCGCCTGCGGCACTGCCAGGCGGACGACTGCGGTCTGATCTTCCTGGACGTCTCCCGACCGGGATCCCGCCGCTGGTGCTCCATGCAGCGCTGCGGCGGTCGCGCCAAGGCCCGCGCCCACTACGACCGACACCGACACGAAGGAGAATGACATGACGGAACTCACCACCCTCGTCAACCCAGAGGGCCTGCCGGCGAACCCGGCGTTCGCCCACGGAGTCCTCGTCCCGTCCGGCGCCACCGTGTACGTCGGCGGCCAGAACGGCATCGACTCCACCGGGGCCCTAATGACGGGTCTCGCCGAGCAGACCGCTCAGGCGATGCGCAACGTGCTCGCGGTACTCGACGCCGCGGGGACCAGCCCCGAGAACGTGGCCCGCCTCACCATCCATCTCCTCGAGGGCAGCGACGTCCGGGCCGCCTTCGCGGCCACCGGCCCCGTCTGGGGTGCGCACCCCACGGCGATCACCGTCCTCATGGTCGCCGGTTTCGCCAGGCCAGGGGTCCTCGTCGAGATCGACGCGATCGCAGCGGTCCCCGCGGGCCGCATCCCCGCCGAGTGAGCACCGGACGCCACGCCCGGACGCGAGTGGCGAGTGCGCTCACCCCGGAGCGTCCATAGAGAAGACGTAGTACGCGTGTCCGGGACCTGCGATCTCGGCCACGCGACCTCCGGGTATCTCTGTGATCGCGCCCGCCGGTGATGCCGGGTGCGCAGCGAGCCAGGCGGAGAGGTTCTCGACGAGGTACATGGGGCCGGCGCCGCCCCAGTCCTCGGCGTCATCGAGCATGAGCTGGACCTCGACGTCGGGCATCTGGACGGCGACGGTGTGCTCGCCCTCGCGCCACGCCTCCGTCCACCCCAGACCCAGGTAGTGCTCGACGGCCGCGCCGAGGTCCTCGACGGGCTGGAAGTAGAAGGTCAGTCGCATCTCGTCCCCACAAAAAAGGTCTGTCCTGCTCGCCTCTCCTGAGCGGAGAGAGTGCTGCCACTCACGTTCGCCACCGATACGCGAACGCCGCGTAAAAGTACTTTGCCGGAGAACGTGATCCCTCGTCGAGACCTCATCAGACACTTCGCGTTCCGCCGATCGGACTCCGTACCTGATCGACGATGAAGAGCGCCGTCATCGTCACGAGTTGTGTTCATCTCGCAAGCCTCGCGATGCACAATGGCCATGCGGACGAGCGCTTACGCGCTGCCGGCGTCAAGCGGGAGTGTCGGCGCGCGCATTGGGTAAAGGCCTGCAACGAAGCCGTAGCCACGATCTCCTTCGCGCGGGACCTGACCGAACTACCTTGCTAGAGCTGAACTTTCTCCCACGAATGGAGCGCAACGTCATGGTCGACATCCTTCTGTTCCATCACATTCAGGGCCTGACTCCTGGAGTCACTGCTCTCGCGGACGCGCTCTCGGAGGACGGTCACGTCCTGCACACCCCGGACTTGTTCCATGGGAAGGTCTTCGAACGCATGGAGGACGGCTTCGCGTACATGAAGTCTCTCGACCCGCGCCGGGTCCGCGAGCAGGTTGACGCCGTGATGGAAGCTCTCCCGGAGCATCTCGTCCTGGCGGGCATGTCCTGGGGCGTCTCGCATGCACAGCGACTCGCTCAGAGCCGACCCGGGGCGCGGGGCGCTATCTTTTTCGACGCGTGCTTCCCGGTGACTGGCGAGGGCTCCTTCGGACCGTGGCCCGACGGCCTTCCCGTGCAGATCCACGGCATGGATCAGGACGAGTTCTTCGCCTTCGAGGGAGACCTCGACGCGGCTCGCGAGCTGGTGGCCACAGGAGGCACCGACCAGGCTGACGTCTTCACCTACAGCGGCGACAGTCACCTCTTCGCGGACAACTCGCTGCCCTCGTACGACCCTGCCGCGACGGAGCTCGCCCTCGACCGCATCCGCACGTTCCTCTCTCGGATCTAGAGATCCTCTGACAGCGACGGCTGATACTCCTCGTTCCCGGCCGGCGCGGCGGTGTAAAAGGTCCTACTGGCGGCGACCCTGCCACTTCCACTCTCGGCGGGAACCAAACTCGACGCCGTGCTGGCTACGAATCGAGAGTGGTCGCCTGGGGCTAGTCGGGGCTGGGCTTCACCCGAAGAGGCCCCGCCCCGCACGCCTACGGCTGATCAGCTCCGTCGATCCGCATGAGCAGGCCGCACTGCGCAAAGGTGACGATGTGCCCCACCGAAGGTGAGCTCATCATGAGGACTGCGATCTTCCGCCCCACCCGCGGAGACCATCTCCGTCGCTTGACACCATTGCCGATCGCTCATCATCATGCTGGGACGACCGGCGGCGGCGGGCCGCCGGCACCCCGGATGAGAGGGCGCACCGATGCCCACCACGATCTTCGTCAACCTGGCCGTCAGCGATCTCGCACGGTCCCGGGCCTTCTTCGAGTCGCTCGGCTACTCCATCAACGAGGGCTTCAGCGACGACAACGCTGTCAGCGTGGTGATCAGCGACACGATCACCGCGATGCTGCTCAGGCGGGAGTTCTTCGCCGAGTTCACCAGCAAGCCGATCATCGACGCCACCACCTCGACCGAGGTGCAGCTCGCCCTCAGCGCCGAGAGCAAGGACGAGGTCGACGCCGTTCACGAGAAGGCCCTCGCCGCGGGCGCGACGGACGCCGGCACCCAGGACCACGGCTTCATGTACTCGAAGAGCTTCGACGACCCGGACGGCCACCACTGGGACTACGTCTGGATGGACCCCGAGGCCGCCGCCGGCGGCGCGCCCGAGATCAGCCTCGAGGAGATCCGAGAGAACACGACGCACAGCTGAGCCCCCTCTGGCCGCCTTTCCGCCCGCGGATCCGGCGGGCGAACCTCAGGTGAGGTGACGTGCCAGCGAATGCGCCACTGCCGTCGCGGCACGCATGTTCTGCTGGTCGTTGCGAACGTCTTCGCACCGCTCGGCGAAGGCCTTGAAGTCCTCCATGTGCTGCTGAGACTGCTCGACTGCTCCGTGGGCGAGAGGATGACGGTCAGGCGCGGCCCGCGAGACCGACGACATTGCCCTGCGGATCCGCGAACTGCGCGATGACCACCGCCCCATCGGGACGAACGGACGGCTGGACCACGATCGTCGCGCCGAGCTCGACCGCGCGGGCCAGGCGTTCTGCGACGTCCTCCACGCCGACGTAGAACACCACGGCGGAGACGAATTCCTCTCCGCCGCCGAGGCCGACGGGTACGGCGCCAGCAGCCGAACCGGGCGAGTTGAAGGCGTACGCATCGGACTGTGACACGGCCGGAGAGACCGGGGCACCCGGCTCCGCGGACCAGCCGAACATCGCTGAGTAGAACGCGCGCAGCAGGTCGGGCCTGCGCCCCGTGATCTCGACGTGCACGACCGGGTCCGGCACCGCAACTCCTTCGTTCGAGCGTCACCTGACGATGTCGCCAGTCTCGTCGCTGTCGGCCCGGACCGGAAGGACGTCGGTCGGCTCGGATCTCTGCGCGGACGACGCAGCTGCGCGACCGCGAGCACGAGTGGTGACGGCCAAGGAGCGCCATAGATCACCTCTTGGCGCGTGCCTCGTCCGGTGCCACCCTGAAGAAGTGACTGAGAACACTGCGGCAGCGGAACTCCGGACTCTCATCGACGAGCGGGTGCAGGCGATCGCGTCGCGCGATGCGCAGTACCTTGCCGACGCGCAGGACCCCGAGATCCTCGCCTTCAACGTCCTGCCTCCCTTGCGGCTCCGCGGATCGGATCAGGTGGCGGAGCAGACGCGGGCCTGGTTCGATGGCTACGCCGACGGGCCCGGCTACGAGGTGCATGACCTCCGGATCGACGTGGACGGGAGCGTCGGCGCGACGGCGTTCCTCTACCACGTCACCGGAACCCTGCTATCGGGCGACGAAGTCTCCATGTGGGTGCGTGCCACGCTGGTCTGGAAGAAGATCGACGGTCGATGGCGGATCGTCCACGACCACGAGTCCATCCCCTGGGATCCGAGTACCGGGCAGGGCCTGGCCTCTCTCGAACCCTGACCGGCCGAGTCGGCTTCGCGGGACTCCGTCGATCCGCGCCGGAATCTCCCGCCCGGTTCAGCTCTCGGAGGAACCGGTGACGGCGGAGGGGGCGGATTCCGTGTACTCGTCGTGGCGGCGCATCCAGAACGCGCGCGGCGCCTGCGGCCACCCGTCGGGAACGTCCTCGCCCTCCATCTGGCTGCCGTACGGCGTGAGCGAGAGGAGGCTGTTGACGCTGCCGATGCCGCCGACGACGGTTCCGTTCTGGAGGAAGTACGTGCGGTACACCTTGTCGCCGTCGCGGAGGAAGACGTTGAGCGCGAACCACTCCGTCGCCCCGAAGTCGCTCGTGAAGGAGGGTGTCCTGATCGTGTACCAGGGCATGTCGTCCCAGCCCATGCGCGTCTTGTACGCCGCGAGCTGCGGCTGCTCGGCGGGGGACGCCATGGCGAAGGTGACGTCGTGCGCGTGGACGAGCCCGAGGTCGCCGACGCCGTCGGCCCAGGACGAGCAGCCCGCGCACCCCGCGTCGGGCCAGCCCGCGACTCCCTCCTCGAAGAAGAAGCGGTAGAGGATCAGCTGACTGCGCCCCTCGAACAGATCAATCAGCCGCACGACGCCCTCCGGGCCCTCGAACAGGTACTCGTCCTCGACGAGGACCATCGGCATCCGCTTGCGCGCCGCCGCGGTCTCCTCGAGCACGGCAGCCAGACGCTCCTCCTGCTCCCGGAGGACGGCCACGGAGGCGTCCCACTCGGACGCGGAGACGACGTCAGGCTTCGCGATGCTCATGCACGCATCGTAGGAACTCGTCACGTCCGCGATCCAGCAGACATCGACGTCAGGACTACGCGTTCGAGGCGGTCAGCGGCTTCCGCAGCTCGACCTCGACGTAGTGGCGGCCGTGGATCTCGCCTTTCCGCCGCGCTCCGGTCGGCGCGTACCTGGCGGCGGCGTACACGTGCTGAGCGCGGGTGTCGGCGTCGTGGGTCCACAGGAACACCTCGTCCCGGCCCCGAGCGCGCAGCTCGTCCTCCGCGGCCTCGAGCAGGAGCCGCCCGATTCCGCGCCTGCCGGCGGCAGGATGGACGAAGAGGACGTACAGCTCGCCGTCGTCACCGTGGGTGCCGGAGTATCCGACGACGAGGCCGTCGAGCTCGGCCACGAGCAGCACGTCCGACGAACCCGTCTCGGCCACGGCCTCGACCCAGAACTCCGGAGGGAACATCGGCACGATCTCCTCGATGCGCTCGAGGTGCGTCCACCCGTCGAGCACCGCCGCATCGAAGACCTCACCCAGCCGCGGCGCATCGCTCGCGACCGCGTTCCTCACCACGATCCCGCCGTCGATCGCCATGGACCGACGCTACGACGTACTCCGGATCGGGCGCCACCTGTCCGAGGGGCATCGCGGGGTCCATCGCCGACGTTGCCGACGACGATGACGCTGGGCATCCTGGGTCGATGAGCGAACTGCACAGGCTTCTGGACCGGTTCACCGGCACGTGGCGATCCGAGGGCCGGATCGTCGACGGCGGCGAGCACAACGGCGAGCGGTGGCACGGCTGGGACGTCTACGAGTGGTTCCCGGGCGAGCGGCACCTCGTCCACCGCGTCGACGTCGAGATCCTCGGCGCCCGCAGGGAAGCACTCGAGATCTTCACCCCTCGCCCCGGCGCGCCGCGCACCTTCGACCAGACCTCGTTCGACGCGGACGGGAGCATCGAACACGCGTCGGGTCGGTTCGAGGAGGACGGAACGTACCGCAGCGGGAACGAGAGCGCTCGAGCGACCCTGACCTTCGCCGCTCCGGACGCGATGACGGCGCGATGGGAGATCCGCCGCGAGGACGGCACCTGGGGCGAATGGATGACGGTCGCCTTCACCAGGATCGGCGAACCGCGCATCCAGGTACGCTCCGCACGCGAGTACGGAGGCTGATCCGGGCACTGGAACCGGACGGGGCGGACTCGGTAGCGTCGGGTCATGAGCAGACTCGTCGTCTCCGTCCTCACCTCCCTCGACGGCTACTACGAGGGTGCCGGGCACGACCTCTCGGCTCTCCCGTTCGAGGACGCGTTCAACGACCACAACCTCGAGCTGCTGAGACGGGCGGGCACCCTCGTCTACGGGAGCCGCTGGTTCCGGAACAACTGGGACAGCTGGAGCGCCGTCGCCGCCGACAACTCCGCGAACGACCGCGACCGCGAGGTCGCCCACCTCGTCATGACCCTCGACTCGCTCGTCATCAGCGACTCCCTCACGCCCGATCCCGACGCCCCCTGGGCCGCCACGACCCGGACCGTGCCGCGCGAGGACGCGGTCGCCGAGATCCGCGCGCTCAAGTCGGGCGGCGACCGCGACCTCCTGATGTTCGGAAGCGGAACGACCTGGAACCCGCTCCTCGAGGAGGGCCTCGTCGACGAACTGATCGTCCTCGTCGGAGCCGGACTCGCCGGCGGCGGATCCCCCCTCTACTCCGGAGAACCGCACCCCGGCCTCACCCTCCTCGACGCCGCCGTGCTCCCCGGATCCGAGCTCGTCCGGCTCCGCTACGACGCGAGCAGCCGATGACCGCCCTCTACACCTGGGACGTCTTCGCCACCCTCGACGGATACGGGTCCTACGACACGGGCCCGGAGGGCGTGGACTGGGGAGGCTACTGGTCGCGGCAGGGCCCCGAGCTGCTCGAGTGGCGGGTAGGCCTCTTCGCCCAGCCGCTGCGCATGGTCTACGGAGCGACGACCTTCCGCGAGGTCGCGGAGATCTTCGCCGCCGGCACCGACCCGAACGCCCTCGACGAATGGAACCGCCGGCTGCACGCGATGCCCGCCACCGTCGTGTCCTCGACGCTGCACGACACGCTGGGCTGGCCTGACGCGACCATCGAGTCGGGTGACGCGGTGGAGGTCATCGGACGCCTCAAGGAGACGTCGGACCTGCCGCTGCGCTCCCAAGCCAGCCTGACCCTGAACCGGTCGCTCCTCGCCGCCGGGCTCGTGGACCGCATCGCGGTGACCGTGTTCCCCGTCATCACCGGCCGCACAGGGGTCAGCTCGATCTACGCAGGACTGGCCGACTACGACCTCGAGCTGCTCGACACCCGCGCACTCGACGGGAGAACTGTCGAGCTGACTTACCGGCCGTCACCGCACCCTTAGCACACGAGATCCGGGTGGAGTCGTCGCATCGCCAGTGATACCGGAGGATCGAAGCCCAGGGCGCGGTAGATCCGTTCGGAGTCCGGCGTCGCATGAAGGTCGGTGACCTCGCAGCCGGCGACGTCGAGCCAGCGCAGGGCGGCGCGGACGAGTTCTCTGCCGTGCCCGACTCCGCGGTGAGGGACTTCGACATAGACGTTCGAGAGCTCACCCGAGAGGCCCGTCGGGAAGCCGGGTCCGGGTAAGCGCCTAGTCAGGTGGGCGATAGCGCAGCCGATCAGTCGAGGCGAACCAGAGTGGGGATCGTCGAGAACGAACGCGGCGAGGGAGCCGTCCTCCAGTCGGGCCGAGATCTCGTGCTCCGCGGCGGCGTACCACTCGGTGGCCTCGACCGTCCGCGGTCGTGCTGCGGAACCCGTGCTCGCCATGTCTTGAAACATCGCATGGCGCAACCGCACGAGCTCGCCGGCGTCGTGGGTTGTCGCAGCGCGAGGGGGAACGAGCGGAAACCGCGCAGCGCGCATGGCGCCTCCTTCACTGGTCGACGTGCTCCTGCGACTACTCCGGTGTCGCGATCTGAAGCGTCTGCGAGGAGAACGTGATGCGGTCGTGCGGCGCAACACCGAATCGCTGCCCGGGATATCGCAAGCCTGCGAACTGCGCATTCGCGTGAGCGATGATCTGCTGCGCGGTGATGGCGACACCGTCGTGCTCCGCGGCGACCGTCGTGTGCGCGTCACTGACGAGCACCACGTCGAACCCTCGCACCGCGGCGGAGAACGTGGTCGTCTGGACGCAGAAATCGGTCTGCGCCCCGCACACCACCAGCTGCTCCACTCCCAGGCGTCGGAGGATCCCCTCCAGGTCGGTCCCGACGAAGGAGTCGCGCCGGGTCTTCCGCACACGAACCTCCTTCGCAGCGGGCAGCAGCACGTCAACCAGCTCCCACGGCGAAGACTCGGGCGGGAAATCGTCGTGGTCCTGAATCCAGATCACCACAGCCCCACCGGATCGAGCACGATCAACCAGTGCCGCGCACCGCGCTGTCACCCCCTGCGCGTCATGGCAGTCGCCGAGCACACCGACCTGCATGTCGATGACGAGAACAGCAGCGATTCCACCCACTCGAACAGCCTCACGCCCTCCGTCGACAGGCGCAACCGACGAAATCCCTGATCGGTGTCGAGCGACCCGGTCTGTTCGGCACAAGCTTTGTCACAGCGTTCGGTGCGCTCAACGTCGCCGCCCGCCTCGGCGCCACGGGCAAGTTTGCTGGGCTGACGCTGCTGTACATCGGGACGGTCGGTTGACGAATCCGGATCGGAACCCTGGTGTCAGCGCAGGTCTCGGAAGAATTCGCGGACGTCCTGGAGCCAGACGTCGGGGGCTTCCAGCGCGAGGAAGTGCCCTCCGCGTTCGGTTTCCGTCCAGCGCACGATCCGGTTCTCCTGCTCGGCGTAGCGGCGGATTGCGACGTCCTGGGTGAGGGAGACGAGGACGGCGGTGGGCACGCCCGAGACGGGTTTTGTCCAGGCTCCGGGGTCGTGCATTGTTTCCCAGTAAAGATTCGCCGAGGAGCCGGCGGTGCCGGTGAACCAGTAGATGCTCGCGTCGGCGAGCAGCGTGGGAAGGAAAGCCGGAACCTCGGTGAGGACGTGGGCCGGATCCGACCATTCCGTGAACTTTTCCGCGATCCAGGCCAGTTGACCGGCCGGCGAGTCGGTCAGCGCGAAGGCGAGGGTCTGCGGGCGGGTCTGCTGCTGCTCCCGGTAACCGCTCATCTCGGTGAGGAACTGCTGCTGCCGGCGCAGCCGCTCCTTCTCCGCGTCGGTCAGCTCGTCCGGGTCGTCGTCAGGACGGGGGAAGGTGACGAGGGCGTTCACGTGGATCCCGAGAACGGCATCGGGGTGGGCTCGCCCGCATTGTGGGCCGATGAACGCGCCCGCGTCACCGCCCTGGACCGCGAAGCGCTTGTAGCCGAGCTGCAGCATCAGCTCGCCCAGGGCCGCGCCCATCCTCAGGTCCGTCCAACCCCCTCCCGCCAGCGGAGTGGAGAAGCCGTGCCCGGGTAGGGACGGGATGACGATGTGGAAGGCGTCCTCCGCCTCGCCGCCGTGCGCGGTCGGATTGACGAGCGGACCGATGAGGTCGACGAACTCGAGGAAGGAGCCGGGCCAGCCGTGCAGAAGCAGCAGGGGCATTGCGTCTCCTGCGTCGACCGGATGTGAAACGCGTGGATCCGCTGACCGTCGATCGTCGTGACGATCTGCGGATGCGCGTTGAGTCGGTCCTGGACCGCGACCCAGTCCTGTTCCTGCCATGCCGCGACAGCTGATCGCAGCCACTCCACGGGGACGCCCTTCGCTCCCACCTCCCCCGGCAACTGATCAGGGAACCGCGTCCGCCGCAAGCGGTCGAGGAGGTCGTCGACCTCGGCCGGGGGAACATTGATCTGGAAGGGTTCCACCTCGGGCACTGCGCTCTCCTCACGGTCGGGGCCTGCACGATTACGATTGCTCGTGCGGACCAGGACCGCAAGAGGTTCTCACCGACTGGCCGGATCATGTCGGCTACGGCGCCGCCGTCACGGCCCTTCCCGCGACCTTCTACCACTGGTCGCTCGAATCGGAACTCTGCGTGACTACGCCTCTCCTGTCGAGCCGAATCGTGCTCCCGTTGACGTTGTCGCGGTCGAGCCCGAGCTGTCGCGTCGGGTAGCACTAGCTCGAAGCGCAATCCCCACAAGGAATGCTGTCGGACGCTGACCGCCTCATGATCCCCATACGGGACTCGTGTTCGGGCGGGCCGCTGGCGATCGGTTCTCTCGCGCCGCTAGAGCGGTGCCCAATTCCTCAGGCAGCGATGCGTCTGACGTGGTTGAGGGTGCGGTCGATCTCGTCCTCGGTGGTGAAGTAGTGCGGCGAGAAGCGAAGGAGCGGATGGATGCCGCGCAGGACGGTGTCGAACTGGTTGTGCTCGGGGACGGTCGTGCTCACCGCGATGCGCTCCTCGGCTAGGCGGTCCTTTGCCTCCTGCGCGGAGACTCCGGCGATGGATGCGGTGACGATCGCGCAGCGCTGCGCACCGAGGTCGTGCGTCGTAACGCCAGGGAGAGCGTCGAGTCCGTCGCGAAGTAGCGCTCCGAGGCCTGTCGCTCGTTCGGCTATGGCGTCGAGACCGAGCTCGAGGGCTTGATCGACGGCTGATCCGAGGCCGACGACGTTGACGTAGCTTTTCTCCCAGGTCTCGAAACGGCCGGCACCCGGTCGCCAGCGGAAGTCCGTCCCGCCGTCCCAGGCGGCGGAGCCGATCTCGACCACGTTCGGATCCAGTCGCTCCACGGCCCGCGGGCCGGCCCACAGGAACCCGGTCCCTCGGGGTCCGCGGAGGAACTTGCGGCCGGTCCCGGTCAGCAGGTCGCAGCCCAGTGCCTCGACATCGATGGGGAGCTGGCCGACGGCCTGCGTGGCGTCGAGGAGGAAGAGGACGTCGTGCGCGCGGGCGATAGCGCCGACCGCGGCCGCCGGGTTGACAAGACCGCCGCTGGTCGGGATCCAGGTGACGCCGATGAGCTTCGTTCGCTCATCAATCAGGTCAGCGAGAGCTTCGAGGTCTATCTGGCCGTTCTCGTCGTTCGGCACTACGACCAATTCCGCTCCGGTTCGCTGCGCAACCTGCCAGTAGGCCAGGACGGCGCTGCCGTACTCGTCGGCGGCCGTCAGTATCCGGTCGCCGGGACCGAGAGGTACCGAGTAGAAGGCGGCGTTCCAGGCATGGGTGGAGTTGTCGAACAGGGCGATCTCCTCGGCTGTCCCGCCCACGAGCTGCGCCAGGCTGTCGTAGGTGCCTGCGATCGCCTCGCGGGCCGCGTCCTCCGCCTCGTAGCCGCCCAGCTCTGACTCCAGCCGGAGCATGCCCTGCATGGCCTCCAGCGTCGTCTCGGACAGCAGCGCGGCGCCTGCATTGTTCAGGTGCGTTCGATTCGCGCATCCCGGCGTCTGTCTCCGGAGCGCCCCCACATCCATGCGCCCAGTGTCCCAGCACGCACCACGAGATGCCACCGCTAGCGTGCCGCGAACGACGCTCGTCAGTACCGCGGCCGGCGCTCCTCGCAGATCCGAATCGGCTGGAATTCGAGAGCCGGCACGGTGACGGATCGCCGGTGAGGGAGTCGTCTGAAGGGACGATTCTGAGGACGAGCGGGGAGCTTGATGTCTATTGTGATCAGCGGAAACGGACATGTCGGATCGGCCACCGCGGCCGCACTCCTCGATCGCGGCGAAGAGGTGACGGTCCTCGTCCGTGTCCATCGCAGAATAGTCCAGAAACGTCGCGTTGAACGTCTCCTCTAGGGACGGCTTCTGCGCCTCCTCGGCGTGCGTTCTGCCACGCTGAGAGTGTGATCACGCTGCTCTCCGCGCCGAGCAATCTCGGGCTCCGCCCTTCTACCCCAGGCAGTGTCCCGGGCGCGGGGAAGGCGCCGGAAGCGTTCCGCGACGCCGGTCTCCACGAGTATTTTCTCAGCAGAGGAGCGCGGGACGCGGGAGTTGTCCTCGCTGGACGCTACCTGGACGACGACGCAATCCGGCCGACCGGGATCGTCCATAACGAAGCGGTGATGACGGCGCACGCTCGCCTTCTTGCGGATCGGCTTGCGCTGATTCTCGACAGCGGCGGCACTCCGCTCGTCCTCGGCGGCGATTGCAGCATCCTCATCGGCCTCGGCCTTGCCCTCGCGAAACGTGGACGAGCGGGTCTCGTGCACGTCGACGGACACACCGACTTCCGCCGGCCCGGAACAAGCGAGGACTGCGCGAGTGTCGCCGGTGAGGATCTCGCGGCCGCCATCGGGCTTCATAATCCGTCGATCGCGGACATCGACGGCGCCGGACCCTACTTTCGCGCATCCCGCGCCGTCCACATCGGGCACCGGAACGACGACGAGCATGCGGCAGACGCGCGTCAGCACCTCGGCCTCGTGATCCCGGCGAGCCAGGCGATCAGCGAAGGAGCGGCAGCGACAGCGGAGCGGGCGCGCTCGGTCGCGGAAGCCGGATACTGGCTCCAGCTCGACGTCGACGTCCTCGACCCGACGGTCATGCCCGCGGTCGACAGCCCGGACCCGGGCGGCCTGGACGCAAGCCAGCTCATCGACCTACTCCGCCGCCTCGCTCCCGCAGCGCTCGGCGCCTCCGTGACCGTCTTCGACCCCGACCTCGACCCCACCGGTGACCACGCACGCCTTCTCACCGGCATCCTCTCGACCGGCCTCGCTGACCTCGGCGCCGGCGTCTGACGCGATCACGGAACGGCTCAGCCTGGACCGGTGAACCGTAGTCGGCCGACCACCTCACAAGCTGCTGCAGCCTCGAGGGTTCCGCGGATACAAGTGGTGTTCCGCCAGGCTCTTGCCTACCCTTCTCTGAACGCGATTCCCGGGTACTCGATGATGAGCCCCGCGCTGTCGAAACGCAGATCACATGCGAACTCGAAAGTCGACGACTCGTAGTGGAACAGGCTTTGCTCCGGGCCCGTCTCGAGCAGGGTGTAGCGCTGTTCAAGACGTTCTACGCGAAGGTCTTCAGCTCGAACGAACGCCGCCGGTACGTCGACACCGACTCCCCTCACGAAGTGAAGACGGTGGAGAGGAAGTGTGTTGGTCACCGCGGACGACTCGAAATCCACGTCGACGCACCCGTCAAGATCGGGTCGCGGCTCGCCGTTCGCCGTCCATCCTCCGCTGGAGCCGCGGGTCAGAGTCAGATCGCTCTTTCCACTGTGAGTCACAGTGGTTGCGTACACCGTGGCCGTCCTCCATGAGCTGTCCACCGCTACGTCGTAGCCGACGGACCACAACGCGGAGGACTCTTGTGCAGTGGTGTGGCCGGTCAATCGATGGCCGCCGGCGCTCACGTCCTTGAAGAAGGTCACCTCGAAAGCAGCTCTCGCTCCCGTGTGGTGCCAGCTCGCCTGAGCCGGTGGTATCGACAGTCGCATGCGCGGAACCTACCGTTTCCTGTCACCCGCAGGTTCTCTCCAGGTTCACTTCGGTCGGGCGTCTGGTCAGCATTGCCGCAATACCCGGCCCCACGTCGGCGGTGCCAGGCATGGCTCACCGGGATGCCCGTCCGTCCCTCGCCGAATGGATCGCCGAGGAGCGCGGCCGACTCTCGTCGGCGCCGCTCACTCAGACGGGGCGGCGCGGCGCAGTCGCTCAGGAGCGCGTGCCTCCCACGCGTCGCGCAGAAGCTCGCCGAGGCGAGCGGGAGAGACACGCTCGAGGCGCACGAGCACACTCGGATGCCCGTCGTAATGGACGGTGGTGAAGTAGGTGTCAGGGTCCTCCTGCAGCAGCGCCTCCCGCTCGCCGAGATCTACTCGCCAGCAGACGAGCACACTGGTCTGCTCGTGCAGTCGGGCGAACATCTTCGGCCCGGCGTAGAACGCGGGAGTGCCGTAGGCGGAACGCTCCTCAACTCCGGGCAGATCGAGCGCCAGCCGGCGCACGTCGTTTTCGCTGCTCATGCCGCCAGTGTGCAAGCGAATGCCGAACAAGTACAAACCTCCGCCGAGTGGGCCGCTCGAGCACGTCTTGCCGCGCCCTTGCACGTCAGGGAGGATGTCGGGCATGGCGAACGAGCATGAGGCATTAGCGGTCTTTCTCGGCGACTGGAGCGCTTCCGGAACGGCGTACGGGGCGGACCGGCAGGGCACCGAATGGCGCAGCGTCCATTCGTCGAGGTGGCACACCGGAGACTTCTTCGTCGTCCAGGACGAGCGGGCCAACGGTCCGTTCGACACGATGAGCTTCCTGGGCTGGGACCCCGAGCGGGAGACCTATTTCTCCTGGAGCATCGAGAATCACGGCTTCGCCCGCGAGTACCTCGTCCGTCGCGACGGACAGGTCTGGACGTTCTCAGGCGAGACGGAACGAGCGACGATCACCTTCAGTGCCGACGGCCGAACACAGACCCACCACTGGGAATTCAGGCCCGACGATGCGTGGGTCACCCTCTGCGACCGTGTCGCCACCCGGGTCGACTGAACGGTGACGGCGACCCTGATGCGGCCTCGTCAGTTGTAGTCGACGTCGCGCGGGGTCCCCGCGCGCGCATTGCTCGGGCGGTAGGACAAAGCGACTGTGCTCGAGTCCTTCCACGTGCGCACTCCGAGCAGCGTCAGATCGATCTGCGGGAGGCCGGTGAACGCGCGGGCGTCGCCTCCGACGATCTTCGGGCCGACGAGCAGATGCAGCTCGTCCACCAGGCCGTGAGCGAGCAGATCGGTCCAGAGGGTGCGGCTGCGAACACGAGGATGTCACCAGTCTCGGTCTCCCGCAGCCTCCTCAGATGATCGTGCGCGACCGAGCGCGCGACGATCTCGGTGCGGTCGCCCCAGACGGCGATATCAGCGCGCGAGAGGCTGTCGGACACCACGGTGATACCGAGATCTGTCGCGTAACGGGACGCGACGTAGCGGTCCTCCGGGATCACCTCCGGATCGTCCACCTGCTTCGGCCAGTACTGCATCATCCCGGTGTAGCTCACCGCTCCGAAGAGCAGACGGCCGGCCGCGCGGACCCGATCCGCGTTGTGCTCAGCGAAAGCGAGATCCATCGGCATCTGCGACACATCACCGCCGGCGCCTTCCGTATAGCCATCGACGCTCACCATGCTGCTGACGACGATCTTCCCCATCCGACCCTCCTCGCGCGTCAGGAACGACGAGTTCACCGATCGCCGCCCCAGCGTCCCGCCTTCGGGCGGCTGGATCAAGATCCGACCACTGCATCCCCGCGAGGCCCTCTGGACGTCGCCGCGATCCTCGTTCAAGCTGACGTCATGACCACTGACCTCGACGCCGACCAGGTCGTCCGCGACGCGACCGCCGCAGTGCGCGCAAAGTTCCCCGATCACTCCGGCGCCGAAGTCGAGGCGCTCGTGCGCGAGGAGCTGACCAAGCTCGTCGACCGACCGGTGCAGGACTACCTCTCCGTGCTCACCGAGCGCGCGGTCAAGCAGCGCCTCCGAGGCGACACCACGGACTAACCGCGCCCGCGCCCGGTCGGGCGGCGCGGTTAACATCCTCGAGAGGAGCATCCGATGAAGGTCACCGTCCTGGGAGTGCCGAACAGCGCCGGCGCGTACTGCGTGGGCGTCGAGCGGGCGCCCGCCGCGCTGCGGGAGGCAGGACTCATCGCGGCACTGCGGGCTGCGGGCGCCGAGGTCGTCGACACGGGCGATCTGACGATGCGCCGATGGTCGCCCGATCGCGAGAGTCCGTTCGCGCAGAACGTGGGCGAGGAGGCGAAGGCGATGCTCGAGCTCTCCGCGGCCGCTGCGGGGCTGTTAGCGGAGGGTGAGCGGATCCTGGTGCTCGGTGGCAGTTGCATGGTCGCCGTCGGCCTGTGCGCCGCGATGGCGGAACGCGGGGAGCGCCCACGCCTCGTCTACATCGACCGGCATCTGGACCTGAACACGCCGCACTCGACCACGGAGGGCTCCCTCAGCTGGATGGGCATGGCGCACGCTCTGGCCCTCGACGGCGCCGCCGCCGAGCTGGTCGTGGCGGCCGGCCGGCGGCCGTTGCTGCAGCCTCCGGATCTCGTGTATCTCGGAGCAGACCCCACGCGGGAGACGACCCAGTGGGAACGCGAGCAGGCCGGCGCCCTCGGTCTCGCGATCGTCGATCAAGCGGCACTCTGCGACGACCCTCGAGGCGCGGCGCGACAAGCGCTCGGGATCCTCTCCCCCGGCCCGTTCGTCGTGCATCTGGACGTCGACGTCCTCGACTTCCTCGACGCGCCGATCGCTGAGAACGTGAACGGGCGCAACAGCGGACCCACCATCGCCCTCCTCGAGCCCGCACTCGTCGAACTCCTCAGCCGTCCCGATTGCCGCGGGTTGTCGATCGGGCAGCTCGACCCCGCCCACGCGTCCGCCGAACCCAACGCGCTACCGCGGCTCGTCTCAGCCCTGGTCTCTGCGCTGACCTCCACACCGCGAGACGACTGACAGCCAGGCAGTCACCGACGGCGCAAGGAACGTATCGGTGGAGTGCAGGCCGATTCGCCAGCGCGATCCCATCGCACCTCGGCGGCGCGGCCAGCAACTGCGGACAAACGATCACGCAGTGGCCGAGGATGCTCCCATCCGGGCCTCCAGCGCCTTGAAGATCTCGCGAGCGATGTACCGCTTCACGCACCGCCGGATCTCGCGAGCCGTGCGGCCCTCAGAGGTGCGGCGATCGACATAGGCACGGGTGCGCTCCTCTGACACCATGCGCACACGGGCGACGACGTCGAGCGCGCGATTCAGTTGCCGGTCACCGCCTCGATTGAGGCGGTGTCGAGTCGTGTTACCTGACGACGCCGGGATTGGGCTCACTCCTGCGAGGGCAGCGAAAGCCGCCTCGTTTCGCACCCGACCCGGGTGGGAGTAGGCCGCGATCGCAACAGCCGCGGTCACCGGACCGACGCCGTAGATCTGCTGCACGCCAGGTGCGAGCAGCTCGACGAGCTCGGCCAGAGCTTCGCGGTTCTCGCGCATCTGTCGCCCCAATTCGATCACCGTCGACGCCAGTCGAACGGCCTCGCCTCGGATGATGCGCTGCGCAACATCGTCATGGTGTACGTCCAAGTCGGCGAGCTTCTGCACCCCGCGATCAGTGAGCGCTCGCCTGGTGTCGAGGCCGAAGTCTGCGGTGCGGACCAGCGCATTTAGCTGCTTGCGTGCGCTTGTGCGACGGATCTCCATGTCGCGGCGAGCGTCGAGCCTCACGCGAAGTGCGTTGCGTAGCCCGTCGGCTTTCGGGCGGATCAGTGCGTCGAGCTCGATGCCCATCGCCGAGGTCGCGGCAGCGATCGCGTCGATCTCATCAGTCTTGCCGCGGACGCGGCTCGACTTTTTCGGCGGACGTACCTCGCAAAATGCGACCTCGGCACGCTTCAATGCCCGGCCCAACGATGCACCGTAGGAGCCTGTGCCCTCCATCGCGAACAGCACCAACCCACCCGCAAGATCTCGTGCCCAAGCGATCGCTCTATCGATCGCCGCCGTCGTGACCGGAAACGCTTTCGTTCCGAGGATCTCGCCGGTTTTGGTGGCGACTATCGCGTAGGTGTGCGTTCGGGCGTGGGTGTCGACTCCGACGACGTGGTCGTAGTGGTGGGCGACGATCATGCGGCCTCTTCTCCTCAGGGGTCATCCGGGTGGGATGCGCCGCGGAGGCATCTCTCTAACGAGTCACGCGACCGAAGTCGCGGACAACCTTCTATCAAGCCATCGCAGCGTCACGCCGGTATTGGCTGCTCGAACGGACGGGTCCCCGCCAAGACACTGCGGTCACGAGTGTGATGAGTCACGCCCGAGCGAGCCAGAACCAGCCTGACAGCCAGCACCAGGCCAGCCGAAACCATTAGAGAGTGTGAGGGGGTCGCCCCTCACGGGCCGGCCCGAAGGCCGGCCCGCCGCCTCTCAGCTCTCGCCGTCCTCGCTCTCGTGGTCGTCGGCGTCGAGGATCGCGGCGATGCGGTGCGCGGTGGTGAGCACGCGCGCGGCGGTGCCGCGGATCACGTCGGCGTCGCAGTTGCTCCACGACGCGACGTAGCCGACGCTGTACGCGCTCGCGTCGAACCCGGCCAGCCCGGCGGTGACGAACGCGACGGACTCGGCCTCGACCTCCATCACTCCGCGGTGCTGCGCGTACTCCTCCAGGTCGTCAACGTGACCCATCAGCACGTGCGCCGTCTCGTGGATCAGGGTCTTCGCGGCCTGCTCCGGCGCGAGGGTGTCGCAGACGACGACCGTCCTCGGGGCGGGCGTAGCCGTGCGTTCCCTCGGGGAGGGTGCGACTCTCGACCGTCCATCCTTCGGCCTCGAGAGCGGCCGTCAGGGCCTCGATGACGCCGTGATCCTCGGCGCCGGTGAGCTTCTGCGCGATGTCGCGAGGATCCTCGGCGCCCTCGATGAGGTCGGTCTGCTCGATCACGAACACGGACACGAGCGGGTAGTAGGTCTGGACCTTCTGCCCCTTCTCGTCCGTGCTGGTCGTGGTGCCCTCCTCGGCCTCCTCGTCGGCGGCGACCTTCCGCTGAGCGAAGCCGAAAATCTTGATCGCCTTCTCGCCCTTGCGCACCTGGCGGCCCTTCGCCTGCCACGCCCGGAATCCGGCGACGGCGGAGGCGTCGGGGCGCTGAGCGAGGATCAGCAGGAGGTTGCCCAGGCTGTAGCGGTGGAACGAGGACGCGAACGAGAGGAACCGGCGCCACTGGTCGGAGTCGCGCAGCGCCTCGACCTGCTCGGTGATGCTCTCGTGCAGCGCGGCGGCCTGCTCGCGGCGCTCCTCCGGCGTGGTCCGGAGTGCGCGCTTCTTGGCGGTGGTCTTGCGGGCGGTGGTCGTGCTGGTCATGGCGATTCTCCCTGTGCGAGGATCGACGCGACGGGTCCCGTGGTTCTAGTCCAACTACGGGGCTTTCGTCTTGTCTGATCGTTTTTTTGTGCCTCTCCGGCGGGAAGAACCGTTTGAGTGGAGGCGGCGGAGTGACGCCTATTCCGAACGAAATAAGGGAGCTTGCAACCGCGTTCGGAATAGGTGGCACGTAGCCGCTGGAGCGAAATAGGTTTGCACCGCGGAGAGGAACAAAAAACCTCGGAGCAGCGCCGCGCAGCGGCTCCCCGTCGCCGCAGGCGACGTGCGCGAAGCGCACCCCGCCCCGGGCGGAACACCGGGGAGGGTGAGGGGCCGGCCCCTCACGGGACGGCACCGCCGGCCCTCCCCCACCGAGAGCTGAGAGCCGCTGTCGGCGCCGGATGGGACGATGGCGGCATGTGGGAGCTGGCACACCGGACGCGCGCGGAATCGGCATCGACGGTGGTGCACAGCAGCGCGGCGACGAGCGCCGATGCGATCGCGGAAGTGCGCGCGGAGATCCCAGAGGATCACGTCATCGTGTACGTGCTCCGGGTCGACGGCGGCTCGGCGTAGGGGCTATTCGACGTTCGCGCGCGCTTCGGCGTCGTTCTCGTCCGCGATGCGGACGAGCCGCTTCATCCTCGGGATGACGAAGAACAACAGGCCGATGTAGAGGGCGGTCGCGAACGCTTTGCCCAGGGCGGCGTCGGTTCCGTCGACCCATCCGGCGGCAATCCAGACACCCATCCCGGCCTCCATCAGGACGTAGGCGCGGAAGAGCTTGCGAGCGGTGCGTCCGCTCTGCCTCGGAAGGTTCCGGCCGGGCGTGCGGTACAGCGTCACGACACCGGCGAACAGGAGGACGAGGGCGATCCCGGTGAGGACGTTGGCGAGGAGGGAGTCGTACATGAGTGCTCTCGATCTACTCGGCGGCCGGGGCGGCGCTGCGGCGCTGGGTGCGGCGCTCGGCCGTCGTGACG
Source organism: Rathayibacter caricis DSM 15933 (assembly GCF_003044275.1). Classification (NCBI taxonomy): domain Bacteria; kingdom Bacillati; phylum Actinomycetota; class Actinomycetes; order Micrococcales; family Microbacteriaceae; genus Rathayibacter; species Rathayibacter caricis. The sequence goes on from NZ_PZPL01000002.1 coordinate 168,486, forward strand.
ACGGCGGTCGCGCGGGTGAGGTTGGGGCCGATCGCGTCGGCCTCGACCACTCGGCCGGTGCGGCGGTTCTCTCCCTCACCCCAGGCGACAGTGTGCTCGTAACCCACGACAATCACGCCGTCGCCCTTGTGAAGGGAGGCGAGCACGTGCTCGCCCAGCTCGAACTTCGCTTCCACGAAGTGCGTCGTCGGAGCCTCGTGCGCGGTCCACTCCCCTCCGCGGAACTCTCCCGTGTTCTCGATCACGCGCAGCTTCACGATCTGCACGCGGCCCGCCTGCACGGCCTCGGGGTCGGTGGCGAGGTTCCCGGTGATCGTCCTGGTGCTCATCTGTCGTCTCCTGCTCGTTCGGTTCGTGGGTCGTCCCGTCGACGTCGGCGGGATCTCGTTCGCAGCATCGGCCGCGGGGGTGTCGGTGGGGGGCGTCTCGATGCCCCAGGACGCGAGAGCGTCGCGCCGGGTGACCTCGACGGGCGGCTCGGACAGCGCCCTGCGCTGCTCGAGCTCGGCGCGCGTCACGGCGACGCTCGGGAGACGCCGCTCGTCGCCGTAGGCGAGGCGGTAGTACCGATCCGCCTCGTTCTCCAACCAGTCGACCTCGCCCTGACGGTCCGCGCGACCGGCGAGGTACCCGGCCCGGTACTCGTCGCTCGAGGCGTCCGGGCCGGTCACGCTGCGTGCTTCTCGATGAGGTCGGGGCGGAAGCCCGACCAGTGGTCCTCGTCGCTCGCAACGACCACCGGGGCCGCGGAGTAGCCCAACTCCTCCGTGACGTAGGCGAGCGCGGCGGGGTTGGTCGTGATGTCGACGGTGGTGTACTCGATGCCCTTCTTCTCGAGCACCCGGTAGGTCATGGTGCACTGCACGCACGACGGCTTCGAGTAGACGGTCAGAGCCACGGGTCCGCCTCCTTCCAGTAGTCGGCGTGGTCGTCGAACTCGTCGATGTTGCCCTGTGTGGAGTGCATGAAGAGCCACCAGTCGGCCGCCTCGTGGTGACCGGCCTTCTCGAGCATCTGCGCGATTACGGTCACCTTCGCGCAGGAGAGTGTCGGCGCGATCGCCCTCGCAACGTCCACGCTCGCGAGAGCTGCGGCGTAAGCGTCAGCGGCGGCGAGGAACGTGGCGACCGCTTCGCTGTAGTCAGCATCGGCGGCAAGGTACGTCGTGACGGCTTCGGTGTTTTCCGGCTTGGTCATCGCTGGGTTCCTTCCGGGGTGTGGTAGGCGTCGCCCTCGTCGTCGTCGGTGGCGTGCTCCGCGATCCACAAGTTTGCGGCCTCTCCCCTGCCTGCGGCTCGCAGGAGTCCGGCGAGGGCGTCGACCTCACTACAGTTCAGCCGCGCAGCGACGTCCCCGGCAAGGTCCCAACTCGCGAACATGTCTAGGAACGCCGCCAGGGCTTCCTCCACGCTCGGCGCCGGTGCGTCGGGTGTCACTCCCCTGGAGTCGATAGCAGGCGCGAGAAAGGCGATCAAAGCCTCCGCGAACGGGGATCCGTCCTGCTCGATCGCCAGCGCTCCGGGGGCGGCCGTCCCGGGCGGGCAGAGCGTGTTGCGGGCGTCCTCGAGGATCTCCGCGTCGGTGGCGGTGTCGTAGTCCGCGCTGGCCGCGCGCTGCGTGGTGCAGATGAGCGCGAGCTGCTCGGGGGTGGCCTGGCCCGTGTTGATGGTCATGTTGTTCTCTCTCTCCCCCCGTTTCTTTGCCGGGATTCTCAATCAGGTTTGTCAAGCCAGCGAGGGCTGTCTGTCTCGGTCGTTCTTCCTTCTCTCCCAGCGTTTTTTGCCTGGAAGGCACGTCGTGCCGAGCAGGGTCGGAGGCGGGAGCGCAACCCGGAGGGCGGAGGGGGAGAGGTTGTCGGCGCGATGGGAGGGAGCGCAGCGACCGCGTGCCGAGAACCTCGGAGGAGCCGGCCGCGCAGCGGCTTGCACGGACACCGGAGGCCCGTACGCTGCCGAAGGCTTCCAGGCAAAAAGGCGCGAAGCGCACAGCACCGCGCCGACCAGAGGTCGGCGTCCGCCTTGCAGCTAGGGTCGCGATATGGATCAGTTGCCACGTTTGGATGACGTCTGGACTACCCGGGACTACCCCGTTCTGGTCGCTGTCGCCCGGCTACTCGAGGAGCACGATCTCCTGCAGTCCAGCGACATCGCTACCTTCTGTGGCCGATCGCGACGGGATGTGGTTCTCGCGTTGACGAATCTCGGCCATCGACACCTCGTCGTCAAGGACGCGAGCACGTACGACGGTCGCGACAACTACGTCGCCGGGATCCGCCCGGAAGGACTGGAGGCGGTCGGCCAGTGGCCGAGTCCGGACGTCGCCGCAGAACGACTCATCACTGCTCTTGATGCCCTGGTGGACAACGCACCGATGGACTCGCCCAAACGGAACCGATTGATCGCGATCCGAGACGGGCTCCTCACTGCCGGTCGCGACGTGATGGTCGACGTCGCGGCAGCGGTCATCTCCGGTCGCATCCCGACCTAGGGCTTGTCTCCCATATGGCGTAGCCAGGTGAGGATGGCGCTGAGTGTGAAGGCGGCCCGGTAGGTGATCGCGAGCTTGTCGTATCGGGTGGCGAGGCCACGCCATTGCTTGGCAAGTGCGAAGGAGCGCTCCACGACGTTCCGACCGCAGTAGGCGGTGGCGTCGAAACCGGGTGGTCGGCCACCGCGCTGTCCGCGACGTTTGCGGGCGCCGATCTGGTCGCTCTTTTCTGGGATGACCGCACGGATCCCGCGGCGGCGCAACTCAGTTCGGATTACGCCGGAAGTGTAGGCGCGATCGGCGATGACCGCGTCGGGCCGCGTCCGTGGACGCCCGGGCCCGAGCCGGGGGACGTAGATCTCGGCGAGCACGTGAGCGAGCATGGCTCCGTCGTTACGCTGCCCGCCGGTGATGACCAACGCCAGCGGTCGGCCGCGCCCGTCGACGGCCTGGTGAATCTTCGTGGTCAATCCGCCGCGGGAACGGCCGATGCCATGCCCGGCCGGTTCAACCTCGTGCCAAGGAAGATTCTTGTGATTCGATCCTGCCCCCTGTGTCCTGCTCCGGGCGGGTCGTGTTCGTCGCGTGCTGATGCGCCCGCGCGATCGTCGCATCCACCGACACGGCCCAGTCGATCTTGCCGGCTGCATCAGCGTCGGCGAGGACCCGTGCGAGTACCCGGTCCCAGGTGCCGTCGCCGGCGTAGCGGCGGTGACGCTTCCATACCGTTTGCCACGGCCCGAACGCGTCACGCGGGAGATCACGCCACGGGATTCCTGTTCGATACCGGTACGCGATGCCCTCGACCACGCGGCGATTGTCAGCGAACGGGTGCCCACGCCCCCCCACGTTCGACAGCAGGAGCGGCTCGATCCGCTCCCACTGCTGATCAGTGAACACCCTCAACCGCGAAACAGAACTCACCCGACCAGACTGCCGCGAGCCGCACGATCCAGATGGGAAACACGCCCTAATCAAGCAGTGCGGAGGGTTCCATGTGTCGGATCTGGTAATTCCGCGGCTTGCGAGCGGTCGCCCATACGCTGAGTAGCATGAGCGAGTTCGAGGTCGAGATCCGTCCCGCACGCCCTGGGGACGCCCAGCCGATCGGTGGCGTCTTCGACGCGGCCGTGCTCGATGGGTGGACGTACTTTCCCGACATCGAGCGGATGGTGCCGATGTTCGAGCCCGCGTTCTGGGACTCGTTCGTCGAGGAATCCAAGGCGCCTGATGTCCTCTTGGTCGCCGTCGACGCAAAGGACGATCGGGTGGTCGGGTACGTCGGGACGAAAGCCGAGTCGGGTGAGCTATGGGTGCTGTTCGTGCACCCGGAGGTCGGCGGTCACGGGATCGGACGGCTCCTCCTCGAGCGGGCCGAGAACGCGATTCGCGCCTCCGGATGCTTCCGAGTGATCCTCTGGACGCATGAGCAGAACGAGCACGCGCAGCGGGTGTATGGCGCGGCCGGCTATGTCGTGGACGGCGCGACCCGCACCGACGAGATCCAGGGACACGAGTTCACCGAGATCCGTATGACGAAGCGGCTTGCGGCCTGATCCATGGCGGCGCTGCTTGCTCTGCTCTCCGGCGCGGGTCTCGGAGCCACCGACTATTTCGGTGGTCGCCAGACCGCCCGATGGGGCGCGTACCCAGTGCTCGCCCTGTCCCAGGCGGCGGGCTTGCTCATCCTGGCCACGTTGGCGCTCATTCTCCGTGAGCCGGTGCCGCACGGGCCGACGCTTCTGTTCGGGGCACTGGCGGGAATGTCGGAGATCATCGGGACCGCAGCGCTCTACTTCGGGCTCGCGCGGGGGCGTGCCTCGACGGTCGCGCCGGCGGCAGCGCTCGCGCCGCTCGTGCCCGCGACGGTCGCCGTCGTGACCGGCGGCAGCGTGTCCGTGCTTCTTCTGATCGGCGCAGCTGGCGCCGTGGCGGGTGTGGTCGTGGTGGGCATCCTCACGCCACAGGAGGAGGGGGATGCCCGTAGCGGGGGGCTGGGATGGGGATTGCTCGCGGCCGCGGGATTCGGCGGGTACCTCCTGTTCATCGCCCTAGCCACAGAAAGCGGCACCCCAGTCGGAGCGCTGACCGTCGATCGCACGATCGCCTTCACGCTCGTCGTGATCCTGCTCGCCGTGCCGCGGGTCAGGGGTGGGCAAAAGGTCGGAATGCGAGTCCGCGACGCCGCGTGGGTCGGGGCGATCGGGGTCGGCATCGCCGCATCCGATCTGGCCTATGCGACCGCCACCCTGCTGGGGAATCTCACGCTCGCTGCCGTCCTGAGCAGCACACACCCCGTTTTCACCGTAATTTACGCACGGATCTTCGGGCGGGAGCGGATCGGTGTCGGCCGATGGATCGGCATCGGCCTCACCGCTGCCGGAGCGGCCGCGGTCGCGATCTCCTCATAACTCACCTCTGTCAACACACTGGTGCGCAAGCCGATCGGCCAGCGAGTATTGGTGTACTCGAATCGGAAGGAATTGCTGTGTCATCGTCGAATCGTCCACGTGTCGTGGTGCAGGAGTGGATTTCGCTGGACGGGTACGCGTCGGGACCAACCGACGAGATGGACATCATGAGCGCCATCAGCGAGGACACCGACCAACGCAGTCAGACCTACAACGCCGAGTTCCTCTCCACCGCCGCTGCGGTCTTACTGGGGAGTCGGACGTACCGCAAGTTCGTCGAGTACTGGCCCAGTGCGGAAGAGCCGATCGCGGACCAGGTGAACCAGCTCCCCAAGCTGGTGGCCTCGACGACACTGCAGTCCGCTCCCTGGGGTGAGCACACCCCGGCCACCGTGATCACAGACGTATACGCTCACGTGCGTCAGTTCCGACGCGAGGGCGAGGGAACACTGGTTGTGTGGGGATCACTCGCCCTGACTCACTCGCTGATGAACACAGGGCTCGTCGACGAACTCGACCTTTTCGTCGCGCCGATCTGGTTGGGCGAGGGCACGCCGCTCCTGCCAGCCGGACGAGTGCGCGTTGAGCAGCTGAGCAGCGACAACTGGGATGAGCTCACCCACCTCACGTACCGCGTCGAGAACCACGACGCATTCGATGCATGATGGCTGTACCTGAAGTTCGTTCTGGGACGCCTGAAGCAGGGCAGGACCGCGATACGCCGATCCTCCCGGAGCGGAAGCCACGCCAGCCGCGTTGGAAGGCAGCAGCCGCTCCAAACGAGCTGACTACTCATCGGTTCAGGACACGAGAACGAGAACTCGACTTCGACGACATCAGCCCGCTTGCCCTCAGAGCCCACCACATATAGGAGACACGCCCTAGTCACCCGATGCGGTGTCGGGGGTCTGAGGCACGATCAGCTCGTGCGGCTCCCGCCGCAGGAGTGAAGTGGTCATGAACGCCAGCGAGGACCGCTACGACGGCAAGCGTGTTGTCGACGTGCGTACAGGGCAGCTTCGGTTTCGAGTCCGCGACGCCCGGATCGTGGACGTGCAGACCGGGCAGCTGGCTTTCCGGATTCGTAACGATGATCGGGTGGTCTCGACCAACGGACAGCTGGCCTTCCGGATCCGCGATGGGGAGCGACTTGTCGACACGTCCGGGGTGCTGCACTTTCGACTCCGGTGACCTGCAGGCTCAGCGTCGACGTTCGATGAGGATCGTGTCGCGCCAGGTACCGGCGGCTGGTCCGTAAGTCATCCGCGCGATCCGTTCGCGGGTACCGACGCGGCGAAAGCCGGCACTGTCGTGGAGGGCGAGGCTGGCAGTGTTCTCGGGGAAGATGCTCGACTGAATCGTCCAGAGTCCAGCAGCGTCTGCGGCGTCGATGAGAGCCTGCAGGAGTGCCGCGCCGGTGCCGCGGCCGCGGGCGGGAGAGGCGACGTAGACGGAGTGCTCGACCACTCCGCGGTAGACGGGCCTGCTGGAGATGGGTGAGAGAGCGGCCCACCCGAGGATCTGGTCGCCGTCGACGGCGACCAGGCGCCCGACGTCGAGCTTCCCCGCATTGAACGCCTCCCACGTCGGCGGTTCGGCCTCGAAGGTGGCGTGCCCGGTCGCGATGCCCTCGCGGTAGATCGCCTCGACCGCCGTCCAGTCCTCGGGGAGCATCGCCCGGAGACCGCGATCATGAGCAGCAGCTCCCTCCGGCGGATCCGATGTCGGTCGAGCAGACGCCGGTCTTGGGGAGCACGAGCTGCACCCGCCGGGCCGCGGCGTGATCACCTACGAGCTCATCCGCGATCGAGCGGACCTGCTCGTAACCGGTGACGAGCAGGAACGTCGCCGCCCTGCCGTACGACTTCATCCCGCCAATGAAGAATTTCGGCTCGGGATGGGCGAGTTCCGCGACCCCGTGCGGGTCGACGGTGCCGCAGGAGTGCAGGTTTGGATCGAACGGCCTCTCTTCGAGCGGCGATCGCGCCACGTCGCGCTTCCCGTGTCCGGTCAAAAGGGCTCCTCCTGGAGGGCGCGCACGTGAGGCGGAGGCATCGGCCATCGCCTGATCGGACGGTCGCGAACTCGTTCTGTGTGACCCGGCTGCACGCCTCGCGGGCGCCAGCCAGGCACTACACGCGGAGAGTCAGCGTCGTGCCAGCGCTCACGTTTCACCGGTCGATTAGCCGAGGGCGGTCTGCTGGTAGAGCGAGAGGCGAACAGTATCGCCGGTCCGGCAGTACACACTCGTCATCAGTGCCTCGAACGCCGGCTGGCCTCGCCTGATGGCGCGCGCTCGATACACTAGGGCTGCCGCGTCGGATCCGGCGGGAACCACTCGTTCATCCGAAAGGTTCACGTCGTCCCATGCGGGCGCGTCGTTGAGGTTGGCGATGATCGCGTCCCGGTCGAGGATCGATCCGTCGGCGAGGATCATGACCGCTTCGGGAGTCATCAGGGCACCGTAGAAATCGCCTCCGCGCGATTCCATGAGGGATGCCCATCCCGCCTTCTCTGCCGCCAGAAGCGCGTCCATCGTCAGCTCAGTCATGGATCGAATCTAACAATACTGCTTGTGCTTCAAGACCCCCCCCCAGGAGCCGGCGCCGAAAGACCTCCTCGACGTCCAAGCGCTCGCGGAGTGCTTCGGATTCGAGATTCCGCTCTCGCACCAGGGTAGGGAGCGCGATCCGAGAACGATCGGGTAATCGTGCGGTCCAGTCGCTCTGCGTGGAGGGTCAGCTGCACCTCTCCCGGAATCCTCCGGCCCGACTTCGACGGGTGCTCACGGCTGCTGGGAGATGGTTCGGGCGGTCGACGGTGGCGTGCCGATCGTCTCGACAGGGATCGACTCGGCGGCTTCGCTGAGAACGCCCGCCGAGACGATTCGTGAGACGGGCCACCAGCGGATGGTCTGCTCGGCCCGGTCGCGTCCGACGAGGTACCACTCGCCGCGGGTGCGGGCGAGGACGATCGGGTCGAGACGCGTCTCGCGCGCTCCTGCGCTGTGGACGCTGCTGATGCGCAGTACCCGCCCTTCGGCGAGCGATCGCTCGACGGCGCGCCATACTCCGGGGGAGATCTCGAGGCCCTCAGCGCGATCGACCCACACCCGCTGCGCCAACGCCGTCGCTCGGCTTCGCGCGCCGGGCTCCATCACGGAGAGGACCTTGACGAGCGCTGCCTCGGCAGCCGCATGGAACGGTCCGCGCTCGGAGGCGGCGAGGGCTGCGGCGAGGCCGGACACCTCCGTCGCGGTGAGGTTGATCGGCGGCAGGGTGGCGGCCTCGTCGACGACGTATCCGCCGAGGCGACCCGGTCGTGCCCAGACCGGGAACCCTCCGGCCTGCAGCGTGGAGACGTCGCGTTTGATGGTCCGAGCGCTCACCTCGAAGAGGGCGGCGAGCTGGTCGGCGGTGCGCCCGCGCGCGCCGGCCCGACGGAGCTCCTCACGGAGCGCGTAGAGACGATCGGTTCGATTCATTGCCGAATAGTGACATAGGGGTGACATCTCGAGCCATCAGGCTGAGGTCATGACCGACGACGACACCACCTACCTCTTCCTCAGCGGCGCGGGCCTTCCCGGCTGGATCTGGGACGACGTGCGCGCGATGCTCCCTGATCGGAGCTGTTCCCTCGTGGGTCCTCGCCCGGTGCAGTCCCGAGCCCGGATCCGTGACCACGCCGACGCCGCGGTGGGAGGACTCGCCGGCACCGGTCCGGTCGTCGTGATAGCGCACTCGATCGGTGGCGGCGTGGCCGGACACGTCGCCGCTCGCCTCGGGGATCGCGTGCGCGGAATCGTGGCCGTGAGCGCGGTGATGCCGAAACCCGGGCGCTCCTTCCTCTCGGCACTCCCTCTGCCTCAGCGGGTCATCACCGACCTGGTGATGCGTCTCGCCGGCACGCGTCCGCCCGCATCGGCGGTGCGTGCAGGTGTGGCGGCCGGGCTCCATCCCGATCTCACCGAGCGGCTGATCGCCGACATGGTCGCAGAGTCGCCCCGTCTCTTCCGAGACCCGGCCGCCGCCCTCGGTGCACGGTCCGCGCGTTACGTGATCACGGCTCGCGACAGGGAGCTCCCGGTCGCACTGCAGCGCAGGTCCGCACGCGAGCTCGGAGCTCCCTCCCTCTCGCTGCCCACCGGGCACCTCCCGATGCTCGAAGCGCCCGAGGCGATAGCGGCAGTGATCTCCGAGGTCGAAGCGGAGTGGCGCGACCACTCCCCTCGATGTCCGACATGAGTGGTTCATGCGGTTGCGAGTCGGCACCTCGCCGTCGAAGACTGACGAGATGACGATCTCGAACCACGACGACTACATCGCCGCCGCGCCGGAGCGGTTCCGTCCGCTGCTCACCTCTCTGCGTGCACAGCTGGCGCGGACTCTGCCGGACGCGCAGGAGGTCATCCAGCACGACATGCCGGGGTTCCGGATAGGCGACTCGATCGTCGCCGGCTACGCCGCCTTCACGAGGCAGTGCGGTCTCTATCTCTCCCCGGGCGCCATCACCGCCCACGCTGACGACATCGACGCACTCGGGCTGAAGGCCACCAAGACCGGCATCACGTTCCCGGAGACCAAGCCCCTCCCCGAGGATCTCGTCGAACGCCTCGCTCTCGCCTCACGCCGGGACGTCGGGCAGTAGCGGACTGATCCAGCCGACGGCGCCGCGGCGGCGACCGAGGCGACCGCCTCGACCCACCCTGCGCACGCGAACGCGCTCGGGCGATGGAAAGGAAGACATCTCGTGAAGTACACGAACTCGATCGAGATCGCACTGCCCGTGGCGAGAGTCGCGCAGTTGCTCGCTGATCCCGCCCACATCCCGAAGTGGCTGCGAGGCGTCGTGCTGCACGAACCGATACGCGGATCGCACGGCCGGCTCGGCACGACGTCGAGGGTCCTGATGCGGTCGGGAAAACGGACCATCGAGGTGACCGAGACGATCACACGGCAGGAGCCGGCAGACCTGCACACTCTCCCCGAGGGGACCGTCGTGCACTTCGACCGAGAGCTCGTCGGCGCGGGCACGTGGAACGCAGTCCGAGACCGTCTCACCGGAGCGACCCCGGAGACCACGCTCTGGGAGTCCGAGAGCGAGTTCCGGTTCGACGGCCTCCTGATGCGCGTGACGGGGCTCCTGCTCCCCGGCGTCTTTCGCAAGCAGTCGCAGCAGCACATGGAGGACTTCAAAGCCTTCGCCGAGCGGGGCGAAGACGTCCGCGATGTGTGAGCCCGCGGGATGAGGACACGCAGTCGCAGCTCGACGCGATCGCCGGCGGCCGGCGTCCAGAAGCGGGACATCGTCACAGATGTCCCCTCGGGGAGTGGGACCGCGATTCAGTGAGCCGGGATGAGGAAGCTCTCCGATTACGCCGACGAGGGCGACACGGTCGTCGTGTGCGCGTCGACTGCCTCTGCCGGTCCGTGACAACGTGCTCAACACGGTGAAGCTCCCGCGCGAGCGTAGCGCGCAGGGTCCGGTCACAGACCCAGCCGCGACTCTCTTCGACTGCGAGCGCGTGCCCATCGTTGAACGAGTCAGCGCCGACACCTCAGCCTGCTGTGAGCTACCGACGCGCTCGAGTTGACTCGAACCCATAGAAGGGTCCCCGCGACACCGATCGGCCGGTTTCTGGATTGGAAGTTCCCCGACCCGACTGACTGGAGCGCTGAGAACGTCCGCCCGCTCCGAGAGGCGGTCGCCGCCCGGATCCAGGCCGAGCTCCTTACCTAGGCGCGTCAGGCGGCCCCGAGGGCGATGGCGGGTCTGCTCCTTGATGGCGACTCTGGGCCGTGCTGCAGAAGCGGGGTGACGGGATCGTCCGGGCGGGGCGGGGTGGGGTTGTAGGTCGTCTGGTCGCGGAAGATCGCCCAGATGACGTTGATGCGGCGGCGGGCGAGAGCGATCAGCGCCTGCTTGTGCGACTTTCCTTCTCCACGTTTCCGCTCGTAGAACGAGCGCGAGACCGGGCAGTTCCTCGACGCGATGAACGCTGCCTGGAAGCAGGCGTTCAAGAGCCGCCGGTCGTAGCGCCGTGGCCGGTGGTGGTTGCCGGAGATTTTCCCTGAGTCGCGCGGCACGGGGGCGAGGCCCGCGAAGCTTGCGAGCCGGTCGGGCGTCTCGAACGCGGCGAGGTCAGTGCCGGTTGCGGCGAGGAAGTCCGCTGCGAGCCTGCGCCCGAACCCCGGAATCGACACCAGCAGATCCGCGGAGCTGCTGTCCTGCAGAACGGCTTCGATCTCAGCGTCGAGCTCGGCGACCTCGTCACGGATGCGGAGCAGATCACGCGCGGATCGGCTGACCAGCCGAGCCGCTGCCTCTTCCCCCACAACGACCGAGGTCTGCTCGCGCGCGGCCTCCACCGCCGTCTTCGCGACCGCAGCGGACTTCCAGCAGCCCTGCCCCTTCAACCATGACGCCAGCCGCGCTTCACCCATCCGCCCGATCGCTCCGGGGGTCGCGTACCGGGTGAGCAGCACCAACGGTCCCCTGGTCGTCGCGTAGTTGAACGCCCTCTCGAGCGACGGGAAGTAGTGGACCAGGATTGCGCGCAGCCGGTTCACGGCGCGAGTGCGATCGTGCACCAGGTCCTCCCGCCTCGCCGACAGCAGGCGCAGCTCCACGGTGACCTCATCGGCCTGCCGCATCAGCGTCACGTCTCGCCGGGTCCGCGCCTGGTCGGCGATGATGACCGCGTCCTTCGCGTCGGTCTTCGCCTCACCCCGGTAGGCGCCCGAGGCGTGGTGCACGACGCGGCCCGAGATGTAGAACAGCGGCTGCGCGTGCGAGCTGAGCAGCGTCTGCAGCAGTCCTGTCCCGCCATAGTTGAGGTCCGTCGCCCAGGCGACGTCGGTGCCGCCCGGCAGGGATGCGACGTCGCCCATCAAGGTCAGGATCGCCGCCTCTCGGTTCCTGAAGCGTCGCGAGAGCAGCTTGGTTCCGTTGCCGTCGATGACGACGCAGTGGTGTTCGGTCTTGCCGGCGTCGATACCGGCCCAGAGTTGGGGCACGCAGGGTCCTTCCGTTGAGGGGTGCGGTGCGCCGTGAACGACTGTGCCGGCATGTCCTTACGGGGCGATCTGGTCGCGTTTCTCAATGAGCGGTCCTGCCGTTACGGGGTCCCGGGCGGCTAATCACGGCGTGCCATCAGTCGGCTGAAGGCGGTCAGCCATACCCGGGACCCCTGGCGCGTTCCGGAGCCTACAACTGCCCCGGATCCACGGAAATAACGGTAAGGAAGGCGGTTTTCCGCCTTAGCGACCGGAGTGCGTAGTGCAACCGGAGGGCGGTGGGGGAGAGAGTTTCGGCGCGAAATAAGGGAGCGCAGCGACCGCGTGCCGGAAGTCTCGGAGGAGCCGGTGGCGCAGCCACTTGAACGGAGCCCGGAGGTAGCTACGAGGGAGCGAAGCGGACGAGCCGCCGAAGGCTTCCCGGCAAAAAAGCGTGAGCCCAACGGGCGAACATCAGCGGCCGGCACCGCCGGCCGGACCTCTGGGCGGCGCTCCGTCGCCGCTGCGCGAGTGCAGCTCGCGCTCCAGGAACGGGATCGCGGGGATCGTGAGGGGGTCGCCCCTCACCGACCAGCCAGAGGGACGGCCCTCCCCCGGCTCAGCTCGCCACCGCCTCCACGCTGGCAGCGACGTCGGTGGCGGTGCGGTGGCCCTGCACCTCAGCGTCGGCGACGGCGTAGAGGCGGGTCCCGACGTTCCAGTCGATGGCGACGGTCACGGTCTTGGGATTCACGCGGGTGACGATGCTCCATCTGACGTCGTGCTTGCTTATCAGGGGGCGGCCGCCGCCTGAGGTCGACACCAAAGATTCGGAACGGGGCCAGGCCGCGGACGCGAGGCCATCAATCTGGGTCGCGCCGGTTTTCCAGCAGGCTGCTGGGAAACCGGTGCTCCTCAGGCTTGCTCGTCTGTGTGCGGTTCGGCGTCGGGCCAGTCGAGAGCAGCTGAGATCTGCTCCGCGCTGGGCAGACCTTCCTGTTCCGCTGGCGGCAGCGTGTCATAGGAGTACGTCGACACCGCCATCGGCGACGCGCTTTGGCTCAGCGCGTACCGGACGGTGCGATCGTTATGGCTTCCGCAGATCAGGATCCCCACAGTCGGCCTGTGGAACTCGCGTCGCATCGTGTCATCGACTACGGCGATGTAGAAACCGAGCTGGCCGGCGTAGGCCGGCTCGAACTTGCCCGTCTTCAACTCGACCACGACATACCGCAGCTGCTCGGTGTGGAAGAAGAGGAGATCGAGGAAGAAGTCGTCTCCCGCAACGTCGAAGTGCACCTGTCGGCCGACGAACGCGAAGCCCGCACCGAGCTCGCGCAACGTGTCCACGATCCTGTCCATCAGCGCCTGCTCGAGGTCCCGCTCCGCCGCCTCCTTCGACAGGTCCAAAAAGTCGAACACGTACGGGTCCTTGGAGATCTGCCGCGCGAGATCCGATTCCGCCTTCGGCAGCGACGCTTCGAAGTTCGTCGACGCTGCGCCGATGCGCTCCCGGGTCCGGTTCTTGATCTGATTCAGGAGCATGTTCCGCGACCAGCCGCGTTCCACCGCGGCCGCGGCGTACCAGTTCCGGTCCTCCTCGGTCGAGAACCGATCGAGGAGGAGCATGACGTGACCCCACGGCAATTTCCCAACAGGCTGCTGGTGAATTGAGTCGCCCTCAGGCCAGGCGGCGGCGAACGCTCGCATGTACTGCAGATTGCTCGGCGAGAAGCCCTTCATCGTCGGGAACGACGCGCGCAGGTCCTCCGCGAGACGCGCGATGACTCGGCTCCCCCAGCCCTGCTCACGCTGCAGCGCGCGGATGCGCGAACCGATCCGCCAGTACAGCTCCAGCAGATGCGTGTTCACGACCCGCTGTGCGCGATACTGCGCGCCTCGAACATCCGCGCGAAGTGCTGCGAGGAGCGCCTCGTAGCCGTCGGGAAGATCGAGCTCAGAACCGGTCATGCCTCATTCTCTCGGCCACACCACGACCCCGAGATCATTCTCATCGATGCGCGGCAGCTAGACACCGGGATCGGGTGTTGCCCCGCCATGGCATGGCGACGACTGTGGTGTGAGGTGCGGCTGCACCCAGCATCGTGACCCGAACACAACGCTGTGATGCAGCCGCACCCCGGCGGGAGCTCCACAAGCACGACCGAGCGTCACCGCCATATCACTACGGAGGTCTTACCTGCGGGGTCTGGGCCGGCGTCTCAGCCTTGCGCTACTCCGAGCGCCCTGTCTACCGGTCGGCTCGACGTGGACAGCGGCGGACTCAACCCCATCGTGTCGTCATCGATGCGGGTTCGTGGGGAGGGACAGTGCACGGCGGAGCTCGGGAGGTTCCTCCTGCGGCCGCGGTTCAGTCACGAGGCGCAGCCCACCGGGTGCGTAGGAGGCCGCGATCCATTTCCTCATCCAGTCCTGGTTGAGAACCATGCGGTCGGCGCTGACGTACCGGAAGAGCAGTGGACTTGTGGGGTGCAGCCAGATCGAGGTGCGACCGTTGCCCACGGCTGGTGCGTCTTTCCAGGAGAAGTAAAAGGACTCGCCCCGACCGAGCTTGGTGCCGATGACGACCTGAAGATGGGCGAGGAGGCGGTCCTCGAAAGCCACTTCGAGCCGCGAGTCGTAGACGAGCCGTCCCATGGAGCTCCTGACTCGAGTGCATCCGAAAGTGGATGCCCTGGCCACGTAATAGGAGTCCGAACGGGGTCGAGACGGAGGCTACGCCAGGACAGGCCACAACCGTCATGCTTCGGTGATATCGACGCGGATCCACAACTGGCGGGCTCGACGGGAGGATCGTCCGAATCGCGGCAATCATGTGATCTGCGGACTTCGAGTCGTCGAGCGGAAGCAGTATCGGCTATTCTCGTTCGCGCTCCTCGGGGAGGCGTATGGTCCGAGCATGACCGTCCTCATCAGCACCGCGACGGGTGTCCACACCCCGCCCATCAGCCCCTCCGCATCGCTGACCGCCTCCGACTCCAAGGCGCACCACCCCATCACGGACGACGCGAATGATCTCCTCGAGGAAGCCGCTCGTCATGCACGCTTCTGGGCCTCCTATGACGCCGATCCCCGCTCGGCCACGGCCTGGGCCGATGCCGGGACCTCGACCTGGCGGCGCCCCGCCCGGGTCGCGCTGGTCCCCGTTCGTGAGGGTCTGGACCAGTGGGACGAGGAGGGCGGCTACGACCCCGCATGAGCCCAAACCCGTCTCCATGACTCACGCGGCGTCTCCGTTGCGCAGTGATCGGTGGCCGCAACGACCGTCGGTGCTGAGGCACGATCCCCCGGCAAGCTCCGGCGCGTTCGCTGGCGGGACATCCGAGTTGCCTGCGACTAGCCGATGCGATCGTCGTCGTTCGACCGGCGGGGGCGTCCGGGTTCGTCGATGACGACCATGTCCCGGCCGAGCGCCGGGCTGAGAAGCTCCCGCAGCCACAGCCGGTTGAGGACGACGAGTTGCGGGTCGTCGAACCGGTACTCGAGCGGAGTGTTGGGGTGGACGAGGATCGCGTAGGAGCGGTACTCCGCCTCCTGACGAGTCCTCCACGCCAATCGGAACGGCGCGCCTAGCGTCATCCGGGTGCGGATCGCGGTCTGCACGTGCGACAGCGTCCGGTCATCGAACTCGATCCGACGCCGCCAGGCACCGAAGATCAGTACGCCCATGAGCCTTGTCCCTTTTCTCTCTCGAGCGGTGCGCGAACGCATCTGGCGCGGAAAGCTCCGCGGGACCAGGTCCGCCCTGAAGGCAGACCGATCATGAGATCCGAAGTCGGGATGCCACTGACGCTAGACCTTCACCGGGTAGAAAGGCCCGCCAACCCACAGCGGCAGATCCGCGCGGTGACTCGCCGCTTCATAGATCAAGCCGATGTGCCGATCGGGCTCCTTCGCGCTCTTCCCTCCGCGTATCGGAAGGTCTAGTTTGCAGACACGTGGAGTTCTGAACCCGAATCGGAACTCACGAGAGGCCGCCGCACCGTCCTGGTGCGCTGGCATCGGTGCGGGTTCCCGTCGGCGACGTGCATGCCGGCGTGACCGACGGGCGCCGCAGTGCTGACCAGGCGACACCGGAGTGGACGGACGCCCTCCCTGACGAGCGCCCGACCGCGCTCACAGGTACCTTCTGTTCGCGCAGCGTCGCAAGCCCCGTGCGGGCACCCGCCCGCCGTGGTGACACTGAAGAAGTGCAGCAGCTGACCTACGCCTCGAAGAGCATCCTGACCACCGACGCCGTAGGCGACGCGCTCCTCGATCTCGTCACCGCAATCGACCGCCAGCAGCACTCCGAGGTCGTGACGGTGCCCGCCTTCACCGACGAAGGGCACCTGGTCGAGGCGAAGATGACGCTCGACGCGAGCAGCGAGCTCGTCGCCGTGCCGGTTCAGCTCGACGTCGAGGACAAGCACGCGACGACGGAGGCCGTCATCCGTGCCGTCGACGACATCCGCTCCCGGATCCGCAGCAACCGCCGCACCGTCTCGCAGCCCGTCCTCGACGACGAGCAGCACGCGTTCCACTACGACGAGTTCTGATGACCGCACAAGACCACGACGACGACCGTCCTGTCCCCACGGCGGAACCCGCGATCACCTCCGCGCGCTTGACAGAGCACAACGCCCTGCTGCATCAGGCCGCCGGGTTCGTCGGCGCGGGGCTGCACATCTCTCCCGACGACGCCCTGGTTGTCCTTGACCGTGAAGCGCGGGAGCAGGGCCTCGATGTCGCTCAGCTCGCGCGTGACATTCTCGATCGCCGACGCAGCTTGCCTTCCCTGGACTGACGAGCAGGAAAGTGTGACAACCCAACGCGGCTATTCGTAGCCCCACGTCATCGAGTCGTCGTTCCAGTCAAGAAGTTCAACAGGAGCAAAATCGATGAGCGGGTCCTCGTTCTCCTCGAGGACGACCGGCGTCGAGGGAGCGATCAGCACTGATACCTCCGCTCCCCCCGCGGTGCGGAAAGCCACGAAGGCCGGAGCGTCCCGCAGCGCTGCAAGGAAGACCCGCTTGAGCCAGTCCAGATCCGTGCCCGCCGCCAGCTCAAAGAGGTCCTCGTTCACCTTCACTCTCGCATTCACCAGGTCTCTCCCTCACGCGAGCACGAGACTAGAAGCGGCAGGCCAGCGGGGCCATGTGGTTGACCCCTACCACCAGCATGAGCCACGAAGCTGATGTGAGGGTAAACCCTGCGCTCAACGGATAGAGGTGCGGTCTGCGGAAGCTCGACGTCGATGCCGGGCTGGATCACCTCTCTACTGGGAGGTGGCTTGCTCCTCCGAAGCTGCACGCCGAGCCGCGTCCGCCTGGTGGCGATAGAGCGACGCACGACTCCACCCGACGAGACGGGCGGCATCTTCCGCAGTACGGCCGCGCGCTCGCGCGTCCGCGGCGATCGCGAGCTTGTCCGCGACCACCGCTGGGTCCGACAGCGGTCGGCCGAAGCGGGTACCGCTTGCACGAGCGGCCGCGATTCCGGCGTTGACGCGTTCGATGATGAGCTCCCGCTCGTACTCCGCGAGCGTGGCGAGCATGTTCAACATCAACCGGCCCGTCGACGTCGACGGGTCGATGCCGTCCGAGATCGACCGGACCTGCACCCCTCTCTCACGCAACAGGTTCACCGTGTTGAGAACGTCGATCAGTGATCGGCCGAGACGGTCGACTCGCCAGACGACGACGGTGTCCCCGTCCTCGGCGTACTCGAGGAGCTTCTTCATCCCGCGCCGCTCTATCGCGGTCTTGCTCCCGGACGTGACGTCCGCGAACACGTCGCGCTTCTGCACGCCGGCCGCGACGAGCGCGTCGACCTGCAACTGCGCATCCTGACTCGACGTACTCACACGCGTATAACCGAGAACCCTCACGAGCACATTCTGCCTCGGAAACCCCCTCCGGGCACCCTGATGCGACAAAGTACTGCGAGACAAGTTCTTGAGACGGCGAGACCTCCGCAGTTCCAGCCGACGCCGACCTCGGAACGGGCGCTTAGGGACTGTCTCAGAAAGCTAATGGATATCGAGACAGTCGAAGACAGAGCTCTCCCCTCCGCGAAGGAGGTGCGCTTTTTCGAGTCCGCTGCGCCTGGGGCGGGCGGCGGAGGGCCTTGGCGATCTTCCTAATGCGCTCTGCGGGCTTGCCGTTCTTGCCGAGCACGACGATGTAGACGAGCGGGGCGAAGACGGCGATCGCGAACAGCTCGGGGAGCTGCTCCGCGAGAGCGGACAGGAAGGTCACCTCCTCCGGGAACTCTGGAAGCAGGATCGCCATAACGAACCTCTCCGCGGGGGACGCGCGAGCGCGTCAATTTGACGCCGAGCCGGTCGGCTCGGTCCACTGACTACTAGCAACCAAGCGCGTAGTCAGATGAGGAGGGGGCCAGGAGAGCTGGTGCTGCTCAGATCCGGGCCGGGCATGAAAAAAGCCGGCTCGAGGCCGGCGGGTTTCGGTGAAGCGTCGGAGCCGCTCCGTGCGTTGTCCGTTAACACAGAAGACCAGCCGTTCGGCTGGTCGTGGCGCACGTGTAGCAGGCGGTTCTAGTTTGCAGGGTCGATCGGCCGGAGCACAAGAACCGATGCCTTCGGGGGTCTTGAGCCAGTTCGCGGCCTAGCGCGAGCTTACAAAATTTGCGTCTGAGCAAAGTCAAGGATCCGGTGCGGCGAACGAAAAGAGGACGAGTTGCCGGAGCGCATGCCGCAATCCCCACTTTAGATTTTGGGGTGGACGGTATGGAGTTGGTCAAATCCAGGGCGTGAATCGGCCGTCGTCGTCGCGCGGCGCGGTGAGGCGATTCCGGTAGACGGCCTGGAGTTCGCCGAGCTTCACGTACTTCGTGTGGTCGCCCTCGCGCTGGTAGTAGTCGAGGAGACCCTGCTGAATCCATGAGCGGATGGTTGCGCGGCGCTTCCGAATCCGTTTTGCTGCGGCACTCAGAGTGTAGAGATCGTGCGCGTCACGGTCCGGCGAACGAGGGACCATCGTCCAATCGTCGGCGGTTGTCCAGATGCGGGGTTCCGAGTCTTAGGCCACTAGCGACAAGCGTAGCTCGGCGATGTGGCGGGTTTGGCCGTGTTCGGAAGAAGACACCCAGCACTCCCCGGTACCGATCGATGGCGAGCGGGAGGGACACGAGGCGCGGTGGGCGATTGCGCTTAAATCCGGGCCACGAAGCGACCGGCGTCATCGCGCGGGCGCAGACGTCGTGCTGTCAACGTCTGGCGATAGACGGCGAGGAGGTCGGCCTCCTTGACATACTTCGCGTGGTCGCCTTCGATCACCTCGAACGGCAGGAGGCCCTGTTGAATCCAGGCCCGGACGGTGGCGCGGCGGCGCTGAACGCGGCGGGCTGCGGCGCTGATCGTGTAGAGCGTCTCGACGCGGTTGCGTGTGTCCAACTGGTCCAGCCTGATAGTCATGACCTCTACCGACTAATCATGCTCCACTGCCGCAAGCCTACAGAAGTCATTTCCAATGGGTCGGAAGCACGCCGAGCTGAAGAGACTGGTTGAACGGGTCGAAGGGCACCTGGACGACGCTGGCGACCTTGGCGTCCCGCGAACGATTGTTCGCGAGATGTCGTCGGGGTGGACGCTAGGCACCCCGAGCATCGGTCGGCCGTGTGGCTCGCTCTCGGCGTCGGAGCGAGACGGGGACCATCGGAGAGGGCCGGGGGTGTCCGACCGCGGATGGTGGCGGAGGTCGCTGACATGATGACCGGATGCTGATCGCTTACGTGGACGAGTCCTACACCCAGGACTTCTACTTATCGGCGCTGCCGTGACGACGCAGGAGAAGTGGGAGCAGCTCGAGCACGGCTATGCCGCTCTCCGGGAGCAGATCGCCGCGGAGCACGGGCTGCCGGCGAATGTCGAGTTCCACGGGCACGAGCTGATGGGCGGCGCCGGCGAGTGGGCTCCCCTACGCGGGAAGCATCGTGAGGCGGCGGGCATCTACGCGGCCGCTCTGCGGGTCGCACAGGAGGCCGAGGTCCGCTACCTGTTTCGCGGGGTGGATGTGAAGCGTCTGAACGCTCGGTACCGCTACCCGGAGCAGCCGCACAAGATCGTGCTGCAGCACCTGCTCGAGCGGGTGAACGAGTACCGCCGTGACGTCTTCTCCTCCGATACCGAGGAGGTGATCGTCGTCGCCGACGAGATCGCGACGCAGGAGGAACACCGACGGCAGTTCGAGAGCTACCGGTCCTTGGGCACGCCGGGCTACCTGACGAGCCGCCTTGACCTGATTTCATCCCCGATCCAGTTTGCATCCTCGAGGAACGCCGCCGGGGTGCAGGCGGCCGACCTCGCGGTCTACCTGCATCGGCGCCGACAAACGGTGACGGAGACGCACCCAAAGTCCGCGGCGACGATGGCGCGGTTGAGCCGACTGGTCACCGCGTCAACATGGCACGACTGGATCTGGACGCCTTAAAAAACTAAGACCCCACCGAGGCGGGGTCTTAGGCTGGCAACGTTCCGGGAACCGGCCCGTTGTGACGACCACAATACACGCGGATCCTGGACGAGTCACGGCATCAGGGGCGCCGCCGTTCGATGAGGATTGTGTCGCGCCAGCGGCCAGCCGCAGGCCCGTATGTCATCTGCGCAATGCGCTCGTGAGTGTCCAGGCAGCGGAATCCCGCGCGGTTGTGGAGGGTGAGGCTGGCGGTGTTCTCGGGGAAGATGCTCGCCTGGATCGTCGACAGGTCCACGTCGTCCGCCGCGGCGATGAGCTCGGCGAGCAGCGTCGAATCGATACCGCGGCCGCGGGCGGCCGTGGCAATGACATCGTCGTCGCCATGAAGCCGGGCCTCGCCCTCCCCGCGACTCCGACGGGCCGGTTCTTCAAGTGGAAGTTCCCCGACCCGATCGACTGGAGCGCCGAGAACGTCCGCCCCCTCCGCGAGGCCGTCGCCGCTCGGATCCGAACCGAACTCCTCGACTAGGCGCGACACGTAGTGGCATCAAAACGCGGCCAGAGAGAAGCCAAAAACTACAACGCCGCCGCCGCCGCCTGCGCGCACGCTCCATGACTGCCTGGATTCCCTGAACGGATCGATGCTGTCGCGAGCGCGCAGGTGCTGAAGGTCGTCAGCTTGCTTCGGCCCCGCGGTCCCACTCGGTCTTGTAGGCGTCAGCTTCGGAGCGAAGGTAGTCGCGCCGATCTGCGACGGTGGCAGTGCCAGTGTCGATCCTGCGCAGTTCACCGGTACGAGCAAGCAGAAGTGCTGGGATCGCCCCGCTGTCCACCTGCCGCGTGGCGAGGGCGATCGAGGTCTCCATGACTGCGATCTCCGAAGGGGTGAGTGCCTGCTCCGAGAAGTAGACGTGGGTGGCCAGACGATCCCCGTTGTTGAGCTCGAGAATGAGGTGGAGGCGCAGGCTCACCATCTGAGTGCCGTCCACATCGATGACAATGACGTTGCGCTGTTGACGGCGGGCGGAGCGCACGCTCACGCCGCCAAGGAAGGTGAGCAGGCCGCGGCCATTCGCTTCGTAGCTGGCGCGCTTGTTCGTAGGAGCAGCCTCGATGACGTCGTGAAGTGCAGAGCCGCGGCAGCCGTCGTTGATGTAGTTGATCGCGCCGGTGAGGAAACGCTCGTAGAAGAAGGCGAAGAAGTTGCCATCTCGAGCTGCGAGGACCTGCTCGCGGTCGTGCGCGACGTGAGTGCGTCGGCCCTTCGCTCGCGCGCGGACAAAGTCACGCAGGTGCACAAGGGAAGGCGTGTGCTCGGTGGTGGGTTCAGGGGTCGTCGATGCGTTCACGGTGAACTGGTCCTGTCTCGCACGGCCCCCAGGGAGTGCCGGTGGAGAGGTGGTCCCCACCGGCGTCCTGAGTTAAGATCGACACGAATCCTTTGCCGGGAAATTCCGTATCGACCCCTGTGGCCGCTGACCTTGATCTGTCAGCAGGTGCCAACAGGGGTCTTTGCGTGTACGGCTCAAATTATCCCACGTCAGTACGACATCCGCGGCTCTCTGCGGCGATCTAAAGCCCTCAATCGACGGGGTCGACCGAAAATGTGTCCTCAGCCGTAGGTATCGCGTGGGCTGCGCCCTGGAATCGACCTGGAGCCATTTGCGCGGAAGAGCGACACCCTTCCGAACCTCGTCCTCTATGGGACGCGTCGGTCAGCCTCGCGTCGGTCGCGTAGGCCGCGTAGCCCGCCTGGATATTCACGCTCGTCTGCACGAACCCCGCGCCGTCCTGACCGATTGAGCGGGAGCCAGTCGCTCTCACCGACGACGACAACCGGCGCGGTTTCCGCCCCGTTAGGATCCCCGAGCCGCAGACCCGCGGTGCTCGCTGAGCAGCACCTGAGTCGCAGGCCCTCTCCTCTTCTGCTGGCGGGACGCTCTCCGCGCCTCGTCGCTCTCGAAGCAGTTTCGCGCGAGCACTAATCGGCGGAGTGACGCGGATCCGGCCGCCTGGTCAGAGTTTCGCGCCCGGATCAGAATCGCGTCACACCGTCACTCTGAGAAGACACGCGTCCAAGTCAGGTGGTGGACCCATGACGTCGAGGGTGCCAGCAGCACCGTTCGGCGCGGACAGGAACGAACACAATGAGCACCTCAACTCCTCGCGGGAAGCATCGCGGACATAGCAGGCGGCTACGCCGACCACGAGTACCGATTCCGTGGGGATTTCTCCACGGGATTATTCGAGGTTACGTTTGGCCCTACGTCCAGGAGCACGTCGCGCCATTCATCGAGGAGCGGATCGTACCGCCCTTCTTGTGGCTGATCGACGTCCTGTCCGGAGGGTGACGCGACTACGAATACGGGGAGATCAGGGCATGCGGGGCCCCGTGAATGGTTTTACGCGGTGACCGGTTCGAGCTGGAGCGACCAGCCGGCCGGTTTGTCGACGGCGTGGCCGTCGTGGTCGGTGAAGACGTAGAAGTAGAACGTGGAGAGCCGCTTGTCGTTGCTGCCCGACAGGGCGCCGGCTGCGTAAAGGCGAATTGCCCACTGCTCCCCCACAACGGCCTGCGCCCAGGCGGCGTACTCGTCGGGTTCGAGGATCTCCGAGTTGCCGACGAGGAGGTTGAGCCCCTTCACGGACACGCTCACCAGGGAGAGCGTCGGGTCGGCGCCGGAGTCCGGTTCGAGTTCTGCGGCGGCCCCGCGGTCCATGAGGACGGACACCTCGGCGTGGTCAGGGATCGTCCCCTTAGGCGTGGGAGTTGCCGTGCGCGAGCGTGTGCGAGCTCGTGCAGCTGGGCATCGGTGAGGCCGGGCTGTGAGGTGATCCGCTCTCCGGCGTCGGTGAAGAGGGTGCGTTGCATCAGGCGGATCTCGCGCTCGTGCTTGTTGACGATCTTGCGGACGAGTGGCGAGACCATGCCCGGAGTTTAGAGGGAGGGAAGACAGCCCTCCGTCGGTCGTGGGACGCTGACGGTATGACCGCTCCCCGCACTCCTCTGGCGCGAACCGCTCTGGTCGCGAACGGCATGGTGTGGTTCGGGGCGTCGGTGATGTTCTTCGCGATCGCCGGCGAGCAGACGTACGCGGCGTTCATCGGTGAGTGGTTCAACGTCCTCGGCTGGGTCCTGATCGTGGCCGTGGCCGTAGGCCTGGCGGTCGTGGGTGTGATCGAGAACCGGAACATTCGCGCGGGGAAGAAGTACCGGCCGCGACCGCGGCGTCGATGACTCGTACGGCCCATGCGGCCCTGGTGGTCTGGCTTCTTCTGCTGACTGGCCTGTTCGCCGTGCCCGTCGCCGGTGCGCTCTATCAGGCGCGGGATCCGGAGTACACGTGCTTGGTCGACTGGCAGGCGCCGCCGTCGAACGGCGTCGATTATGAGTGGAGCGTGCGGGCACGGATCACGCCGTTCCCTCTGGGCCTGGAGTGCACGTTCATCCGGCAATCCGGGGAAGAAGTCGTCGTCGGTCCGGGCTGGCTGTTGACGCTGTTCGCCGGCACCGCCGGCGCTTTCGGTGTGGCATCAATCGCTGCGCTGGTGTGGCGGGCACCTCGACCGGCCTCCTCGCATGGGACCGCCACGTAGACCGAGCACACCGACCGCAGCTCGGCGCGGGTGACGGGGGGGGTCGAGGGGGGTCTCCCCCTCGTGCGAGCCGGCCCGTTTCGGGTCGGCCCGCACGCGCGCTCAGAGCGCGAGCGTATGGAGCATCAGGAGGGTGGAGCCGATGGGGGTACCGAAGTCGGTGTACTCCTGGGTCGCTCGGCGGTTGCTGATGAGGTCGAGGGCAACCAACTCCTCCTCGGACTCGTCGGTCATCGGGTCGGGGTCGCCGTCCCACGCTCGGAGCACGGTCCGGTCGGCGTCGAGGAGTCGCCAGAGTCCCCAGACTCCGGCGACGGGGCCAGTCGTCTCGTACTTGAACACGAGGGCGGTCGCGGTGGGCCAGCCGTGCGCGGCCGCAGCAACGATCAGCGCACGCGCGGCCGCAGCGACCGCGGCCTGGTCGCCGGTGGCGGTCGCTGCGTCGACGGCCGCTTGCGCGTCACGCAGCGCCGGGGTGTGCCCCCACACGTCGACGTCGACGGTGGGAGTCGTGGTGGTCGTCATGGTGAGCCTTTCTCCAGCGTCGTACCGGAAGGCGGGGACAGGCATGCCGCCGGTCCCCGCGGAGTGGACTAGCCGAGGCCGTCCGCGGCGGCCTGCACCTGCGGCTTCCGCAGGAGGGCCGCGGATTCGCGCAGCTGCCGCAGAACCGGGTTGAGGTCCGTGGCGCTCATCGCGCGAACATCGCGGTCGGGGCGCTGAGGAACGCGATCAGCGCGGCCGCGTAGTCGGTCCCGTCGTCGGCGACGGGGAACCCGCCCGGGGTGCCCTCCCCCGGCAGGGTGAGCGTGTTGCGGACGTGCGCGAGGATCTCGGCGTCGGTGGCGGCGGCGTCCTCGTCGGACTCGGCGCGGCGGGTGGTGAGGATGAGGGCGAGCTGGGCGGCGGTGGCGCGGCCTGTGTCGGTGGGGGTCATCGTCTGGTCCTTTCAGCGGGTGACGGTCTGGGCGTGACGGCGGATCGCGGCTCGGCGGGCGTACATGACGCACAGGCGGAACGAGCCGCTGGTGAAGCCGTGCAGCTCGTCGGAGTGCCACGCCTCCCACGTCCCCGAAGGGCGGCGGGTGACGAGCACGGACGGCGTGGTCTTCGGGTCGGTGCCCTCGACGCGGACGCTGACCGCGCGGGTGTTCGCGAGGGTGAGGTAGGTCTTCGCTGTGGTCTGCGGAACGGTGGTGGTCTGCATGGTGTGGGTGCTCCCTCTGGCTGATCGTTTTTCTTTGCCTCTCCGGCGGGGAAAACCGTTTGAGTGGAGGCGGCGCAGTGACGCCGATCACGGGCGAAATAAGCCCGCAGGGCGCGTCCGGGATCGGTGGCACGTAGCCGCTGGAGCGAAATAGGTTGAGACCGCGGAGAGGTGAAGAAAACGCGGGGAATGGGCCGCATCGCGGCCTCCTATTCGCGGCGCTCTGTCGCCGCTGCGCGAGTGCAGCTCGCGCCCCCGGAACGGGATGTCGGGGAGTGTGAGGGGGTCGCCCCTCGCGGGCACGCCGTGCTGGCCCGGCATGCCCGCGACGCGCATTCCCAGCTGCGGCAACTCGGGCGTGCGGATGCGCGTCTGACCAGCGTTGTCAGAGGTGTCTCGTACTGTCCTCTTGTGAGCAAAGCCAGCGAGAGAGCGAGTGCCGCTGAGGCTGGTCGCGCGCAGTTTGCTCGAGTCCGACTAATCAACGAGGAACTCGACAGGCTCGGGACTGACGCCGCTGAGCGCACCGCGAGCGTCAACGGGAAAGCTTCGTTTCTCGCGGTTTCTGCTGGCGTCCTCGTCGCAGCGTCAACGGCGCAAGTCTGGACGGTTGCAGCAGCTTTCGGCGTGCTCGCCCTCGTTCTAGCTTGCGCTTCACTCACCTGCGCGGCCGTTGCGTTGCGTCCCGCCGGGAGGCCTGGCATCGAGGCGCAACGCCTGGTCGATCGCTACGTCGACTCGACTCAGTCAGCGTCGCAGGTTGAAACACAACTGGTGCGCGACAAGGCGGCAGTGCTGAGCGCACGCGAGACCGATCTCCGCGCTCGAGCAACGTGGGTATGGGTCGGCTTCGCGGCTCTTGCCCTTGCAGTAGCTGCCCTGACGCTCGTCTTCGCAGCAGAAACTCTTGGGAGCTGAAATGGGACGACCTGACTACGACGACAGCACCGCCGGTTCTAACAGCTCAAACGATGATGAGAGCGAGTCGAATCTAGGAACGCTCTACGGCACCGGGAACGACACGCTGGGGCACCTCACCCATGGCGACGACCCGGACTCAACGACATCCCTTGGGATCTTCACGGAAGGCAAAGATGGCCCGGCCTGAGTACGAAGAGTCCCGGCCCGCACCGGGCGGGAACGAGAGTTCCACCGGCCCGAATGAGGGCAACATCGGTTGGCACCAGAACGGGCTACCGGACGACAAGGTCGAGCGCCGCGGCTGATTGCTCGAGGCCGGCAGCACCTCGCCTCTCTCTGCTTACTCGACTGCGGGGGCGGCGCTGCGGCGCGGGATGCGCTGCGCGGCCGTCGTGACGACGGCGGTCGCGCGGGTGAGGTTGGGGCCGATCGCGTCGGCCTCGACCACTCGGCCGGTGCGGCGGTTCTCTCCCTCACCCCAGGCGACAGTGTGCTCGTAACCCACGACAATCACGCCGTCGCCCTTGTGGAGAGAGGCGAGCACGTGCTCGCCCAGCTCGAACTTCGCTTCCACGAAGTGCGTCGTCGGAGCCTCGTGCGCGGTCCACTCCCCTCCGCGGAACTCTCCCGTGTTCTCGATCACGCGCAGCTTCACGATCTGCACGCGGCCCGCCTGCACGGCCTCGGGGTCGGTGGCGAGGTTCCCGGTGATCGTCCTGGTGCTCATCTGTCGTCTCCTGCTCGTTCGGTTCGTGGGTCGTCCCGTCGACGTCGGCGGGATCTCGTTCGCAGCATCGGCCGCGGGGGTGTCGGTGGGGGGCGTCTCGATGCCCCAGGACGCGAGAGCGTCGCGCCGGGTGACCTCGACGGGCGGCTCGGACAGCGCCCTGCGCTGCTCGAGCTCGGCGCGCGTCACGGCGACGCTCGGGAGACGCCGCTCGTCGCCGTAGGCGAGGCGGTAGTACCGATCCGCCTCGTTCTCCAACCAGTCGACCTCGCCCTGACGGTCCGCGCGACCGGCGAGGTACCCGGCCCGGTACTCGTCGCTCGAGGCGTCCGGGCCGGTCACGCTGCGTGCTTCTCGATGAGGTCGGGGCGGAAGCCCGACCAGTGGTCCTCGTCGCTCGCAACGACCACCGGGGCCGCGGAGTAGCCCAACTCCTCCGTGACGTAGGCGAGCGCGGCGGGGTTGGTCGTGATGTCGACGGTGGTGTACTCGATGCCCTTCTTCTCGAGCACCCGGTAGGTCATGGTGCACTGCACGCACGACGGCTTCGAGTAGACGGTCAGAGCCACGGGTCCGCCTCCTTCCAGTAGTCGGCGTGGTCGTCGAACTCGTCGATGTTGCCCTGTGTGGAGTGCATGAAGAGCCACCAGTCGGCCGCCTCGTGGTGACCGGCCTTCTTGAGCAGATGTGCGATCCCGGTGACCTCTTCGCAGTCGAGGGGGGGCGCGACTGCCTTGGCGATGTCGATGCGCGTGAGGGGCGTGAGGTAGGCGGTGACGGCGGCCCCGTAGGTGGCGACGGCGTCGGTCTGCTGCTGCTCGGTCATCGCTTCGATCCTTCCGGGGTGTGGGCGTCGCCCTCGTCGTCGTCGGTCGCGTGCTCCGCGATCCACAGGTCCGCGGCCTCGTCTCGTCCGAATGCTCGCAGGAGTCCGGCCAGCGCGTCGATCTCACTGCAGCTCATTCGAACGGCCAGATCGTCGGCGGTGTCCCCGTGGGAGAACACGGACACGAACTCGGCGACCGCCTCCGGGAGGGTCGGTGCCTGCGGTCTGGTGGTAGCGGTGTCAGTCATGGTGAGTCCTCTCGTCGTTGATGCTTGCGGGTCCCGGGCGGTTGGTCCTGCCCTGCCCCTCCCCCTCGTTGTTTTGCCGAGAAGGCGGTTCTCCGCCTGAGCAACCGGAGGGCGCAGTGCAACCCGCAGGGCGGCGGGTGGAGAGAGTTTCGGCGCGATGGGAGGGAGCGCAGCGACCGCGTGCCGGAAGTCTCGGAGGAGCCGGTGGCGCAGCCACTTGAACGGAGCCCGGAGGTAGCTACGAGGGAGCGAAGCGGACGAGCCGCCGGAGGCTTCACGGCAAAGAAACGTGAGCCCACCGGGCGAACAGCAGCGGCCGGCAACGCCGGCCGGGCCTCCGGGCGGCGCTCCGTCGCCGCCGCACGAGCGCAGCTCGCGCCCCGGAACGGTACACCCGGGGAGTGTGAGGGGGACGCCCCCTCAAGGGCTACCTACCTATCTAGGTAGGTAGCCCGCTCCCGTTCAGCTCGCCGCGGCCGTGTCCTGGGCTGCCTTCTCGGCCGCGGCCTGGCGGGCGACGTCGACTTCGGCGGCGGTGCGGTGTCCCTGGATGTCGGAGTAGGCGACTTTGTAGGGGCGGGTTCCGTCGTTCCAGTCGAGCGCGACGGTCACGCTCTTGGGGTTCACGCGGGTCACGACGTGCCAGCCGAACCGGTGCTTGATCATGTCGCCCTTGGCGATCGTGTCGCGGCTGTGGATCGTCACCTGTCCCGCGGCGGCCTGCGCCTCGCGGACGTCCGACCAGTAGTCGCGCTGGTCCTCGAGCTGCGCGCGCTGGGTGAGCAGTCGCTCCCGGTAAGCGCCGGTCGCGGGGGCGGTCGTCCCGATGTAGCCGCCGCCGAAGTTGTGCGAGCTGCCCTCGATCTTCCGCGTGCAGGCGCGAATGTCGGTGTCGAGGCGGTCGATGCGGCGGGCGACCATTCCGGGGGCGTAGCGGTGTTCGGTGGTGTGGGCGGCGACGTCCGCGCGGACGCGGGCGCGGGTAGCCTCGCGGTCGGCCTCGACGCTGCGGCCCATCGCGTTGTGCGCCTTCTCAATCGCGTTACGGTGCCGCGTCTCGGAGTGGTGGCCGATCTTGATCGGCTCGCCACCCTCCGGGAGCCGATCGAACGCGCGGCGCGCGGCCGCGTCGGCGGTGTCGGCGTCCGCGCTGCGGCGGTCGGCCTTCGCGTCGAGCGCGTCGACCCGGGCAGCCTGGCGCTCGAGGGTCGCCGCCTCCGCCTCGATGGCCGGGCGGAACGTCTCTTCGGCCTCGATGATGACCTCGTGTCCCGCGTCGCGCAGGGCGGTCGCGGCACGGTTGATGGTCCACCACTTCGGCAGGCGGTCCCGGGACTGCGGGACGTACCAGGCGCCAATGGAGAGGCCCCAGCGCCAGCCGGACGCCTTCAGGATCTCGGCGTTGCCGTCGCCGCGGCTGGTGCCCTCGATGAGGGTTCCGGCTTCGGGGGTGTGGGTGATGGTGAGCATGTCGGTTCTCCTTCTCGTCTCGGGGGTCAGTCGTTGTCGCGGTAGTCGGCGGGCGTCTCGCTGCGGTCGTGCAGCGCGTACGCGGCCGGGTACAGGTCGAGCGCTCGCGCGACGTCGACCGGAACGACGACGTAGGCGCCGGAGGCCATGTAGCCGACGCGATCCGCGGGCACCGGGTCGACGGGCTCGAAGTGCTGCAACGTCACCCCGGGAAGTCCCGCGCGGCCCTCGCGGGTGACCAGGTGCACGGCCGGGGTCTGCTCGGTCACCGGGTCACGGCCACCGGCGCCGACGATGACCACCTGACGGGCGGTCCGGCTGATCCCGTCCGCTCCGGGTCCGTGGTACTCGCTCGTGATGACCTCGGTACGGGTGCCGCGCTGCTGACTCATGGTGTGTCTCCCTCTGGCTGATCGTTTTTCTTTGCCTCTCCGGCGGGGAAAACCGTTTGAGTGGAGGCGGCGCAGTGACGCCGATCCCGGGCGATGTGAGGGAGCGCAGCGACCGCGTTCGGGATCGGTGGCACGTAGCTGATGGAGCGAAATAGGTTGAGACCGCGGAGAGGTGAAGAAAATTGCAGGAACGGGCCGCGAAGCGGCCTCCGATCGGCGGCGCTCTGTCGCCGCTGCGCGAGTGCAGCTCGCGCCCCGTAGAAGAACTCCCAGATGGCGCGGCTGAAATTGTGCGCGTCCGTCAACACATGACGGCACTCGCTCACCGCCCCGTGATCCAGCCCGACGCCGACCTGACGCCGTGCGTCGACTTCAAGCACAGCATCATCGGCTGACCCGCACCTCGAGCACGTTCACGCGATGAGTTCCGCAAACAGCGACAGCCATTTCGACGCCAACGCGGGAGGCGCCGCCGATGTCCGCGCGTGGGTGGCAGCGCGTGAGGGGCTGATCGTCGAGACGATCGCCGTCGGAGCCGTGGGGTTGATCGGGGCAACTCGTCGGATCAGGGCCGAGGTCGCCCTCGCACTCGTGACTGAAGAAGCGCACACGACGGAAGCGACCTGACCGAGCTCGCACGCGACATCCTCACCCGACGTCCCCACGCCCCGACAGGAGTACTCGCGGAATTGCTCGGTGCACGGGACTCCGCAGTCCTCGCCGGCCTCCTCGAGGAACTCGCAGAGCCATCGAACACCACAAGCTCGGTCAGCTCTGCACCGAGCGCCTCACAAACGCCGTGGACGTAGAAGGGACCCCGGTCACCTAGGAGGCTTCGGAAGCCCTCGCTCTCCGGCTTCGACGACGAGGATGAGCGCGCACGGCCCCGCCGCTAGAGAAAGGCGGTCGTCGCTGACAATCCCCTCGTCTCGTCGCCGCCGCTTCAGCAGTGTGAAGGTATGAGGAAGCTGTACTACTCCAGCGGTCACGTGCTGGTCGCTGACGTCACCTGCAAGGCCGTTCTCCGCCGCAGCATCTGATTCACGCCTTCGGTCATGACGCCGTCGGTCGCCGCACACCCTCGAGCATGGCGGTCAGGGCAGTCATCGCGGCTGCGAGGTCCCGCTTGCGATCCGCAGAATGCGCGATCCACAGCGCCGCTTCGTTCAACGCGCCGGAGAGCAAAAGCGTGACAGCCCGTGGATCAACATCCGTCAGGGCTCCGGCCATGTGAAGAGCGACCACCGCTTCCTCGAGATGCCGCGCGGAGTTGACCTCGTCCAGATCGCGCCACCGTGACCAGCCGACCACCGCCGGACCGTCAACGAGCAGGATCTGGCGCGTGCCCTCTTCAGTGGCCACGTCGAGGAACGCCTCGCACCCCGCGAGTAGCTCGAGCCACCCGCGCTCAGACAACCCCTCCGCGGGGACCACGACCGCCTCTGCGGCGGCCGCCACTCGCTCTCCCACCTCCCACTGCACCTGCTCGAGCACTGCCTCGAACAGCTCGCTCTTACTCGCAAAGTGGTGGTAGAGCGCACCTTTGGTCACCCCGGCGTCGGCCACGATCTGCGACAACGACACCGCAGCGAAACCTTGCCGCGCGAAACGAGTGCGCGCGTGCGCGATGAGGGACTGCCGTGTCGCGTCTCCACGCTCGCTGCGCTGCATTCACACATCTTGACATACCGGCGGTATGCCTCGTACCGTCAGAACATACCGATGGTATGTGCATGGAGGAGCGTTATGGAACTGCAGAGCCTGTACCCCGTCGTCGCGACCGACCGTGTGGCTGACGCCGCAGCCTTCTACGTTGAGCACCTCGGCTTCGTGCGGACGTTCTCGACCGATTGGTATGTGAGCCTTCGCCGGCCTGGCCCCCCGGACGTCGAACTCGCCTTCGTCGATGCCACCCATCTCACGATCCCGGACGGCTTCCGCCACCCGGTGCGCGGGCTGCTCATCAACATGGAGGTCGACGACGTCGACGCCGAGTGGCAACGCCTCGTCATCGAGGGCGGACTCGAGCCCCGGCTCGCGATTCGGTCCGAGCCTTTCGGTCAGCGGCACTTCATCCTCGCCGACCCTGCAGGCGTTCTCATCGACCTCATTACTGAGATCCCGCCTGCCGACGACTACGCCGAAGCCTTCGCAATTGAAGCAGGCACCATCCAGAGACCCTCAGCTCTGTTAGGGCCTCAGAGACGAGCGCATTGAGCTACAGCAAATGCGTAAGGTTCACGCTGGGGGATGAACGACCTCGCCATCGGGCAGCAAGGCGAGACCGTTGCCCCCGATCGTGTGGTGCAGCCGCGTCGGTCGGGATTCCTCGCGGAGTACGCAGCTCGTCCGCCAGTATCACCTACCCGTCGACGCCGCTGGATCACCGACCGCGAAGTCGAGGTGCAACCGCTCGCGGACGGGCCTTTGGGAGCGAGTCACTCGAGGATGGTCGCCGACTCGTTCAAGAGTGATCTTCACACCTGCGGGTCCCTGGATTGCGACTCACGCCGGTTGTCGCCCACAGGTTTGACGCGTCCGCAGGCCTACGACTGCAGTTAGATCACCCGGGCCTGACCGACGAAGGCTCCGTCACCGGGACCCCGCGAGCTCCTCCTTGGAGGCGTTCTCCTGAATGATCACGGGCGAGGCGTGGATGCAGACGATACGGAGGGTGCCGGGGCCGGTGTTCGTGAAGGCATGCCAGACGTCGGCGCGGACGACTGCGCTGTCGCCGGCGAGTGCGATGAACGTCTCGGCGCCGACGCGAATGGTCGCCTCGCCTTCGAGGACGGTCCAAGTCTCGGTGTACGGATGACGGTGCAGTCCTGGTCCCTGTCCGGGGTCATTGGTGACGAGAAAGAAGGAGACGGCGGATCCGAACGCGATTCCCTCGAAGCGCAGCGTCCGGGAATCGCTGACGCGAATGTCCTCGGCGTTGATGATGACGGTCATGACGTCTCCCTTCGATTCGTTCGAGCATGGAGCGGGCGTCGGCTACGCCGTTAGCCTTTCGGTGTGCGTCGAAAGCGGGTGGAGTTCCGGTTGGCGTCGGACGACGTCTCGGCAATCCGGTTCGGGGTCTCCCCGGGGTACGAGTTGTGCCATGCGGTTCGCGTCCTCGCCTCCCCGCAGGCGCACCCTCTTCAGTGGGGGTGGTTGCGCGGCGCACGCAGACGCGTGCCGAGTGCTGCGTTCGATTTTCTGCGGCTCGTGATCGGTGACGACGGGTACCTGCCGGATTTCCTCACGTCGACGCCGAGATGGGATCTCACCCCGGAGCAGGAGCATCAGCGATTGACCGAAGCGGATCTTCGCCCGATGGTTGTGGATCTCGGCAAGCGGGCCGATCGGGCTACGGGGTCCCAGCGTGACGCGCTCCTCACGCTTCGAGACGACCCGGAGCGCACCCGCGTCCTCGTGAGCGACGCGTGGCGGGAGCTGTGGGAGGCGGTGCTGGCACCGCACTGGCCCGTGATCCAGCAGATCCTGAGCGCTGACATCGCTGCCCGATCACGCCGGACGAGCAGCGACGGCATCGGTGCGATGGTGAACGCCATCGATGACGCGATCAACTGGAAGCCGGACGCGGTCGTCGTCGAACTCGCCCGGCACGACGAGGTGCTCGACTGCCGAGGAAGCGGTCTGGTGCTCGTACCCTCGGTCATGTCCCGCCGCTGCGCGGCGCTGACCGAGCTCCCAGCCCACCCGACCCTGTTCTACCCGGCTCTCGGTGTGACGGAGTCGTGGACGAGCTCCGCCGCGGACACCGCGAGCTCGGTGATCGCCCTTCTCGGCGAGGGACGCGCGCGCATCCTTCTCAGCCTTCACACGCCGCTGTCCACCTCGGAAGCCGCGGCGGCCGCGGGCCTCGCGATCTCCACCGCGTCGCACCACCTGAGCGTCCTCCGCGCGGCACACCTCATCAGCTCTCGCCGAGAGGGCTCCTCCGTCGTCCACGACCGGACTCCGCTCGGAGAAGCGCTCGTGAACGGCGCCTCCTGAACGCGCTGCCCCGGCACCCATGCAGTAGCCGGGTTCCGCGGGATCCGCGTTTCGAGCGAGATCGAAAGGCTGTGCTCTTTGGTGCCGTGCCGGAAGTCTGGGCGCGTCGCTCGCCGCGACTCTCCTGAACACTCCGCACCATCAAACAAAGGGAATCGACATGACCGAGTACTTCCTGACCGTGCCGCACGACACCGCCGACGAGCCCACCATGGAGTCGATGCAGGACCTCGACCCTGCGTTCCTCGAGCAGATGATGACGGCCGTCGACGCCTTCAACTCCGCCCTCAAGGAGTCCGGTGCCTTCCGCTACGCCGGCGGCCTGCAGCCGCCGAGCACCGCGAAGACCGTCCACATCGAGGAGAAGACGACCCGAGTGCTCGAGGAGCCCTTCGTCGCAGCACCGTCGTACGTGGGCGGTTTCTGGATCATCGAAGCCGACGACGAGGCCACAGCGACCGCCTGGGCGGAGCAGGCCGCGCGAGCCCTCGGCAGCCGCATCGAAGTGCGCGCCCTCCAGGAGGAGCTGTCCGAGGACTGACCGGGCATGCGCCGGAAGCGCGACGTGGCGCGTCCTGCCCTCGACAGCCACTCGAGGGGAGGCCGCGTCACGCCGCGTTCACCCCGCACTCGTAGCCTCCACGCATGTCCGAGAGCATAGGCGGCAGAACGCATGCACACCGGCGAGCACGTCGAAGGGCTGCGCTCCTGGTCGGCCTGCTCATCGCGCTGATCGTCGCTGGCGCGGCGCTCTGGCAACGCGCCAACCCCTTCGTCATCGAGACCGCAATCGAGATCGAGGCCCCACCGGAAGTGGTTTGGGACGTCTTGACCGACTTCGAGGCGTACCCGGAGTGGAACCCCTCGCTTGTCGGCATGACCGGCGCCCTCGAGCCGGGCAGCACGCTCCGATTCGCCACCGATGCGACCGACGAGGCCCTCGTCTTCGAACCCGTGGTGCGCGAAGTCAGAAGGTATGAGCACCTGCGGTGGGAGGGCACCCTCCTGATCACCGGGCTCTTCGACGGTGAGCACAGTTTCACCCTTGAACCGACAGCGGCAGGTCACACCCTCCTCACCCAGGCAGAGTTTTTCCGAGGAGTTACCGTACCCTTCCTCACCCGGTGGCTCACCGACAACACAAAGCCCGACTTCATCGCGATGAACGAAGCACTCAAGACACGCAGTGAAGACTCGGCAGGCCA
Source organism: Rathayibacter caricis DSM 15933 (assembly GCF_003044275.1). Taxonomy (NCBI): domain Bacteria; kingdom Bacillati; phylum Actinomycetota; class Actinomycetes; order Micrococcales; family Microbacteriaceae; genus Rathayibacter; species Rathayibacter caricis. Next base: position 203,415 of record NZ_PZPL01000002.1, read on the forward strand.
CTAGCGTCCGTCGCTTCACATATGTCAGTCGTCCCGAATCGAGGAACTGCTCAAGAGCGCCCATCGCTCGATGAGCGCCGACATGCCTCCAGGATTCCGGAGGCGATTCCACAAGGCAACGGATACGGGCGTGCCGCGACTCTCGCCCGAGGCGTCCTTCTGGTGAGCGGTCGGCCATGCCTCACGAAACGCCGAGTGGACATCAGAACGCGCGGTCAAGTTGCGCCCGGTAGTCGCGTTCGTACTGAGATGCCGAGGAGGCGTCGGCAGCTGCCGCCGCGACCTTCGTCCAACTCGCACCGCTGCCTTCAGTCTCTTGACACTGTCGTCGACCCATCATCATCATCTCAATGACGCTCGGTGGCGGCGTGCCACCGACATCCGCAGAGAAAGGGCGCACCGATGCCCACCACGATCTTCGTCAACCTGGCCGTCACCGATCTCGCCCGGTCCCGGGCGTTCTTCGAATCGCTCGGGTACTCCATCAACGAGGGCTTCAGCGACGAGAACGCCGTCAGCGTGGTGATCAGCGACACGATCACCGCGATGCTGCTCACGCGGGAGTTCTTCGCCGAGTTCACCAGCAAGCCGATCATCGACGCCACCACCTCGACCGAGGTGCAGCTCGCCCTCAGCGCCGAGAGCAAGGACGAGGTCGACGCCGTTCACGAGAAGGCCCTCGCCGCGGGCGCGACGCCCGCCGGCGAGCAGGACCACGGCTTCATGTACTCGAAGAGCTTCGACGACCCGGACGGCCACCACTGGGACTTCGTCTGGATGGACCCGGCCGCCGCAGCCGGCGGTGCGCCGGAGCTCAGCATCGACGAGATCCGGGGGAACACGACGCACAGCTGAGTCGCTTCCCATGGCTGACTCGTCGTCGAGACCACCCCGAAAAGAACCGTGGGCCGTCGGCTAGGAGTCAATTCGGCCGTGGCTATTTGTCCCGATATTCAGCACAGCGTCCGCAGGAATGGAGGCGACGATGGCAGCCGATGAAAGTACTTCCCGGCTTGTGATTCTCGGACCGCGCGATTTCCATGCGGCGTCAGGAGTAGCGGATTGGCGGGTGCTGTTCTGGGGAGCTCACTGCTTCTACCGCACCACCTCTTTCGCGGAGGCCGCCGCCTTCGTCGTTGGCATCGCGGAGGTAGCGGAGCGCCTTGATCATGCTCCCGACATCGATATGCGCGCGGAAGGCGTCACTGTGCGTACCTGCAGCCGACCGGACGGAGCGTTGAGCGTCGCTGACGTCGATCTGGCCGCCGCGGTCAGTGTCGTCGCGCATCGACTCGGCCTCACGTCCGACCCGAGCATGCTGCAGGTCGTGGGGATCGCCGTGGCCCAAGACGCCGGCATCGATACGCGACCGTTCTGGGAGGCAGCCTTCGGCTATGAGCGCGTCGGGGAAGAAGACCTTCTCGACCCGTTGCGACGCGGACCACATCTCTGGTTCCACGAGCTGCGCACCCCGCGCCCGGGCCGAGGACGCACCCACATCGACGTCTCGGTGCCCGCCGACGAGGCCGAAAAGCGCGTGCAGGCTGCTGTTACCGCCGGCGGCCGCATCGTGGACGCCAGCGAAGCCCCCAAGTGGTGGACCCTCGCCTCACCCGACAACCACGGCATCGACATCGCCGGATGGGCCGATTGGGACGGCTAAAGCCCAGCTGAGTTCCGTCTGTTCGGGGCAAAAACGGTCAGGTCAGACCTGATCCGACTGCCAAGTCGGTCAGCGCAAGCTTCGGAAAAAGGCGCGCACGTCCTCCAGCCACACCTCGGGCGCTTCCAGAGCCATGAAGTGTCCGCCGCGCTCGGTCTCCGTCCAGCGCACGATCCGGTTCTCCCGCTCCGCGTACCGGCGAATGGCCACGTCCTGCGTCAGGGAGACGAGGACGGCCGTCGGCACACCCGAGACCGATTTCGTCCATGCTTCCGGATTGTGCATCGTCTCCCAGTACAGATTCGCGGAGGATCCGGCGGTTCCCGTGAACCAGTAGATGCTTGCGTCAGCGAGCAGCGTCGGCAGAAATGCCGGGTCCTTGGTGAGGACGTGGTGCGGGTCGGACCACTCTGCGAACTTCTCGGCGATCCACGCGAGTTGACCGGCTGGCGAATCGGTCAGCGCGTACGCGAGGGTCTGCGGGCGGGTCTGCTGTTGTTCCCGGTAGCCGCTCATCTCGGCGAGGAAGTGCTGCTGCCGCTGCACCCGCTCCTTCTCCGCCTCGGTCAGTTCGTCGGGGTTGTCGTCGGGGCCGGGGAAGTTGACGAGGGCGTTCACGTGCACGCCGATCACGGCGTCCGGGTGAGCTCGAGCGCATTGCGGCCCGATGAACGCGCCGGCGTCGCCTCCCTGCACTGCAAACCGTTCGTAGCCGAGCGTGAACATGAGGTCGCCGAGCGCGTCACCCATGCGCAGATCGGTCCAGCCCTCGCCCGCGAGAGGACTCGAGAATCCGTGTCCGGGGAGGGACGGGATGACGACGTGGAAGGCGTCCGCCGCGTCACCTCCGTGCGCGGTCGGGTTCACGAGGGGCCCGATCAGGTCCACGAACTCGAGGAAGGAGCCCGGCCAGCCGTGCAGCAGCAGCAACGGCGTCGCCTCGTCGTGCTTCGATGTCACGTGGATCGCGTGGACGCGCTGCCCATCGATCTCCGTGACGATCTGCGGGAACGCGTTGAGACGATCCTGCGTCATCGACCAGTCCTGCTCCTGCCATGCCTGGACAGCAGTCCTCAACCACGACGCAGGCACTCCCTTGGCCCACTCCTCGCCGGGGAGCTGCTCGGCGAAACGCGTTCGTCGAAGACGGTCGATCAGATCCTCGACCTCGACCGGCGTCACATCGATGCGGAACGGCTGCACTTCGGACATTGCGCTCTCCTCACGATCAAGCCTGCCCACCTACGATCTCCCCGCCCGGACTCGAACCGCAATCCATTCACCAAGACGTCATCGACTGGATTCGAGAATCGCGAACGTTCGGGCGGCGCTGCGTTTCCCGCGACTGATCAGAGAAGCACGTCAACGCCAGCGCCTCTTCTCTGCGCGGTGCTGATGGTGGGGAGATCGTCGGCTGCTGCTCACACCGCCGAAACGTGCACGCCGCACACTCGATTCAGACGCCGAACCACCTGGACGGAAGGGTCGACGAGACCGATGACTCTGCACCTGACCCGCACTCACCAGAACCGGTGGATCGCCCGACGACCGCGCAGCCGCTCCATCGCCGGAATCATCACTCTCCTCAATCCCGGCCAAGTTCCGCCCGTGTTCCGCGCCGAAGCGCGCACCCCCTTCACCGACGAACGACGACTCCTGCAGGACTCCAACACCCTCGAGATCGCGTTCGCGCGCACCATCGCCTCCCACATCCGCGCAACCGAACCGGCCTCGTTCATCGACGAGAGAGCGGACGTCGACGACACGGAGCAAGTCGCCTAACAGCAGCGCCCGAGCACCAGGTCCTCGACCGACGCCGTCGTCGACGGTGATCGAAGCGGCTACCACCTCAACTGCTCAGAACACAGGTCATCCCGCACGGATTACTCGTTCCAGGTGACGGAGAACTCGTCCCGGCCGCCCGGATCAAGGAACAGCTCGAGCGCACTCATCGCCTTCGGCGCGTCCTCCGCGGAGAACAGCGCGATCCGCAGGCTCAACCCAAAGCGATCTTCCGTCACCACGACCGGACCGAGACCGGGAATGACGACCACGAATCCGCCCTTCGGCCGTGGACGGCGTTCCCCTGCCAACAGACGACGCCGAAGGTTCCGCACACCCAACGCCGGCTTGCGCGACCGCACCCGCGCGATGAGAACAATCGGCTGAGACATCACCCCTCCCTACCCGTCGATGGCCTGGACACCGTCGTGACCGCACGGTTGCCGTCAGCACTACACACAACACCACCGGTTCCCCGACGACGAGAACGTGGTCACTTCCTCAAACGCCGTTAACCTTTCTGGCTCAGCCTGGACACATGACTACTGACCTCGATGCTGACCAGGTCGTCCGCGATGCGACCGCCGCCGTGCGTAAGAAATTCCCTGATCGCTCCGAGAGCGATATCGAGGCCATCGTGCGGGAGGAGCTGAGCAAGCTCCTGGACCGGCCCGTGCAGGACTACCTTTCCGTCCTCACAGAACGCGCGGCGAAGCAGCGACTCAAGCACGACACATCAACGACCTGACCATGCGAGCCGAGACGCTATGTCGCCTCGACGTTTTTGCCGCCGTCGTGGCAAGCGGCGCCGCATCCCTCATGCTGTCGTCCTGCGCGATGGGGTGCGACGAAGTCGGCTACCGCAACGAGCTGCGCGTGACCGTGACCGGCGAGAATCGCGACAACGTCACTGACGTGCGGCTCTGCGCCGACGGTATTTGCGCCTACCACTCGCAGGAGGCCGCCCCCTCGACAGGACGCTCCTACTGGGTCACTCACGCCGTCTCCGACCTGTGGACCTACGACTTTGGAGACCACCATCCCATTCCGTGCAACTGACCCTCCTCGACGACACCGGCCACACTCTTGACGAGCAGGAGCACGCGATCGACTGGACCCTCACCGACGAACCCAACGGTCCCGGATGCGGCTGGCGCGCAGACCCCTACGACCTCACGATCAGCATTTGAAGGGATCCGGAGGGCGACTTGCACGGCACCGGTGACAAGACAAGGGCGCCGGCACGTCATGGTCTTCAACAATTTAAGGCGTGGGCGCCGCCGCTCAACACTCAGCATGTCGACGGCCTCGCCCCTCGCCCAGTCATCACTAGATTCATTCTCAGGACGATGGGCGCGATGAGTTCACAGGCTGGCCCTTCCCGTGCTGGTGGGAGGACCTTGGCGCGGCGTAGCATCCGGTCAACTTGTCTCACCGAGAAGGAGGCCGTCAGTGTCGCGCCACACGCTCGAGCTGCCAGAAGTCGATCTCGTCTATGACGTCCACGGGCCATTACCCACATTGGACGGGCGTCCGCCTCTGGTCATGATCGGCCAGCCCATGGACGCCAGTGGCTTCAGCGCGCAGGTCGCTCTGTTCGATGACCGCACCGTCGTGACCTACGACCCGCGCGGCCTTGGACGAAGCGAACGCAAGGACGGCGGAGTCACTAACGAGCCGGACACCCAAGCTGAGGACGTTCATGCGCTCATTCAAGCTCTCGGCGCCGGCGCGGTGGATCTGTTCGCCAGCAGCGGTGGCGCGGTCGGCGCGCTCGCGCTGGTCACGGCGTACCCGCACGACGTGGCGACTCTCATCGCGCACGAACCTCCGATCGACTGCGTCCTGCCAGATGCAGAAACCGTCCAAGCCGCCCGGGAGGCTTACACCCGGGTGTACCAGGACAAAGGTTTCGGTGCTGGCATGGCCGCGTTCATCGCGATGACCTCCTGGGAAGGTGACATCACCGAGGAGTACCTCGCCCAGCCCGCACCGGACCCGGCCACGTTCGGTCTGCCGACCGAAGACGACGGCGCGCGGGAGGACCCCCTGCTCTCCAAGCGGTCCTGGGCTGTGCCCCACTATCAGCCAGACATTGATGCATTGAAGGCGGCCCCGACCAGGATCGTGATCGCAGTCGGAGAGGAATCCTTGAAGGTCTACACCGGCCGAACCGCCATCGCTCTGGCCGACCGACTCGGCCAGCAAGCCACCGTCTTCCCGAGCCACCACGGCGGATTCATGGGCGGCGAATTCGGCTATGCCGGCCAGCCTGAAGCGTTCGCCGCCAAACTCCGCGACGTACTCAACTAGCCCTAGCTCCTCCTCTGCGACGTATCCACGTTCAAGGCGCGTAGGCAAACTCCAGCGCACGTGCATTTGCAGAAGAGCCCACAGCGAGAGTTCGGCCGCGGCGTTCAACGCTTGAGCGAGTACTGGGCGATTTCGACTCCGGTGGTGGGGGTGACGCTTCGCTTCAGCACCAGACCGGTTCGATCGGAGTTGCCGAATAGGTGCTGCCCACAGAGCAGGTCGTCCGCGACGCGAGTTGATTGAGGGCGCGCGAGGGAGTGAACCTGCGGACGATTGGCTCGAGGATTATTCGACGCGGGTGGCGACTCGATCGCAGAGAGTCGTCCACTCGCCGTTGGGCTTGAATTCCCAATGGTGATTCTGAGTGCGGCCATCGTCACTGAAAGTGATCGTGGCGCGTTCGGTAGCTCCGGTGAAGGTCCAGCTCGCACCGTCGCAGGTCACAAGGTACTCCCGAGCAAATCCGTGGTTCTCGATGCTCCACGAGAAGTAGGTGCCTCGCTCCGCGTCCCAGCCGAGGAAGCTCAGAGTGTCAAACGGGCCGTTCGCCCGTTCGTCCTGCACGACGAACTGCTCGCCCGAGTGCCAGCGGGCCGAGTGCACACTTCGCCACTCGGCACCATCAAGGTCCGCACCATAGGCCGTTCCCGTGGCACTCCAGTCTCCGACGAAAATGGCCAGCGCCTCATGCCCATCAGTCATGCCCCTCATCCTGCTCCGCGTCGAAAGCGAGGACAAGATGTCGGTTTCGCACCTCCGGGCTCAGCGCCGATCGGCGTTGGTGCGCCCTCACAGCAACGCTGCAGGCGGACCCAACCGGCAAAGCCGCCGACTCGGCGATGCCACGGACCTCGCCGAACAGTGCCGGCGCTCGTGCTTGCCCTCGCCGTGCCGTCGCTCCGGTGGCTGCTGGTCCTTCGGAACCGTAGCCGTCGACGGTGGACTAGACGCCCCAGACGTAGTCGGCCGTCACGCGCCGCTGACGTCGTAGCGGAGCCGCACGAGCTCGGACCCGGCGAGTGCCGTGGCATCGAGGAGCTTGAGGCCGGGGTGCGGTAATCCGGAATAGAGGGAGGAGCCGCCGCCGACGAGTCCGGCTCCGACGAGGACGATCAGCTCGTCGACGAGACCCTGCTCGAGGAGCGGGTTCCAGGTCGTTCCGCTGCCGAACATCAGGAGGTCGCGGTCTCCGGATGCCTTGAGTGCACGGATCTCGATAGCCGCGTCCTCTCGCCGGACGATTCTGGTGGTGGCGGCCCAGGGAGCGTCGGGATCACGGGTGAGGGTGTCGCTGATGACGAGGGAGTCGAGTGTGGTGACGAGGTGGGCAGTTTCGCGGTCGCGGTCGTTCGCAGAATCGTCGGCTACAAGGGCGCTCCAGGTGTTCCAGTTGTTCCGGAACCAGCGGCTCCCATAGACGAGGGTGCCCGCCTGCCTCAGCATCTGGAGGTTGTGGTCGTTGAACGCGTCCTCGAACGGAAGGGTCGAGAGGTCGTGCTCGGGTCCCTCGTAGTAGCCGTCGAGGGAGGTGAGGACGGAGACGACGAGTCTGCTCATATCCCGACGCTAGCGAGTATGCCCTGTCTGGTTCCAGTACCCGAGGTCAGCATGAATGTGCCTGCTCGTGATCAGGAGCGGCGGAAGTCGTCGTTGTCGGCGAGAAGTGTGCTCATTCGGAGGACGAGCTCGGCCAGCCGGGCGTCGACGTCGTCGTACCCGTCCGCGAGGTCCTGCAAGGAGTACGCCGCGGAGGGTCGCCGGCGCATGGCTAGTTGGTTCTCGGTAGGGAGTTGCCCAGCTTGTTGACGGTGCGCGGTGATGGCGGACATTGCCCTCGTGCTGAGTGACTGGTGTGGGGCGAGCCATCCGTGCTGGTCGATGGCGGGGAGCAGAGTCGGTGCTGCTCTCCAGTCTTCAGACAGAGCAGTGGCGCAATCGTGCTCGTCATCGCGGTGAAGGGTGGGGTCGAGGATCTCGTGGACGGTGTAGCGGAATCCCAGCGCCGCCGGCCCCAGAACGCGCAGCCACCGGGTAGTCACGCATCGCCAGCATGCCGCCGACTCATCCGCCCGAGGAATCACGATGCCCGTGATGGTGAGCACGGGCGTCAGTGTGATGTCGGCCTCGGTGACGGTGCGGGCCGAGTGTCGGGTCCGGTGAAGTTGATCCAGGAGCAGAAGCAGGAACCCGTCGCGGCGGCCCACCAGCCCCGCCGGGTACCGCGTGACCGGAAGCGCTCGCAGCGCGTCGGTGGCGCTGACCCAGCCGGCGCCGACCCGGACGGGTCTGGCAGGTTCGGTCGGCGCGACCGGGAAAGGCGCGCCAAGGAGGGAGTGACCAGCGCGAAGGGCGCTCACCCGTGCGGTCGCGGTGGAGGGTGCTGCAGGAACCGCGGCGAAGAACCGACCCAACTGCGTCAAAGTTGCCGGAACTGCCGGCACGTCCACGGCGGCGCACCAGTCCGCAAAGAGCCGCCAGTGCGGTCGGTACGAGGCGGGAAGCTGCTCGAGAACGTCGTTCATGGTCGCGAGCTGGCGGTGGGTGGTCATAGGCCGAGGGTGGTGACGGCGTTGCCGGTGAGGGGGTCGCGTTCGCGTGCGTAGATCTCCACGGTCGCCGCTGAGCGGTGCCCGGTCTGACGCATCACCGCATGCGTCGTCGCCCCCTGACGCAAGGCCTCGGTGACGAACCCGGCGCGCAACGAGTGCGCGCTGTACCGGACCGGATCGAACCCGACCGCGGTGACGCGACGTTTGACGATCAAGTTCACCGACTGCGCGGCCAACGGGTTCTCGGTGGGCAGGCCGCTCTTGTGCATCCTTCGCAGCAACGGAGCCTGCCCTGGCAGGGTTGGGAGGGTACTGCGGCAGACGTGCGCCGCCGGGTCATCGGTGAACAGCACCCGCATGACGGCGCTGCGCCCCTCCCCCGCTGCTGCCAGGATTCGCAGCCACCGCATCCACGCGCAGGGCCCACAGGTGAGCGGTTCCCGCCCGTACGGGACCGCTTTGACCAGGCCCTTTCCGACCTGGTCGGTCTTCGAGCGCCGCACCCGCACATGCAGGCCGTCCTGCCGATGCCGCACGACATCCTCCAGGCGCAGCTCGGTGAGCTCACTGCGCCGGAACGCACCCGCCCAGCCAAGCAAGATCAGCAGCCGGTCCCGCACCCCCGTGACCCCATCGGGCCAAACGGTGACGTCGATGCGGTCCAGGACCGCTTGGATATCGCTGAGCAGCAGGGGGTCCGCTTGCCGGGTAGGGCGTTGGCGGTCGCGGCGGATGCCCTGCAGAGTCCGCGTAACGAGAGCGCTGTGTCCGGGGAGAGGCAGGTTCTGCTCCGCGTGGGCGGCATTGATCGCAGCCAGAGCGCGCGCAAGCGTCGACGGGGCATAGCGCCACTCCCCCGCCGTGTTCAGGATCCCGGCGCGATCGGCGAGGTACTCAGCCACCGTCTCCGGCGACGCCGGCAGATGCGGCCGCCCCGCCGCTGAACACCAGGCCACAAACGAACGCAGGTCCCCTTGGTAGGCGCGTCGGGTATTTCCGGCGATCGACGCCTCCCCCAGCTGCACGACCGCGGGCGACACCGGGACGAGAGTCGACACCGATGCGGCGATATCCCGTCCGGGACCGTCCTCGAACTCACGCATCAGGACGCCCGAGGTGCGCCGAGGATCTGGCAAGCCCGGCACACACTATCGCGGGCAGCCGCATCAGCGGCACCCTGCGGACACGCGCCCCGATTGCGGTGCGGCACGCGCCCGTCGGCGACCTGCTCCAGCAGCCGGACGCGATCAACTAGACGCGGCACCGGACTGCGCAGGAGCGCCGTCACTCGCAGCAACACACCCCAGGACGGGACCTGCTCCGCGTCGAACCACTCGGCCGTGCGCACCTCGTGGACTTCGAGCGCGATCGCCTCGAGATCCAGCGGTGCGGCCAACAGGTCCTCGAAGGGTCCGTCGAGCTGATCCTCGAGTTTCACGCCCGCCTCCTCGCCCTTGAAACCGGCCCGATCATCGCCGAGCGCTCATCTCAGCCTAGTAGCGGTAATCGCAATTATCGATGGTATGAAACGTCTGGGTTGAGGTGACATTTTTGGCTGCCATAACTACCTCTCGGCAGGTAGATCCCGCTTGTTGTGGTTCGTCGATGTCTTCCGCTCAGAGAGGCCAGCCCACCAGGCCACCGGCGATCCCGTGCAAGAGTGGATGGCGGACCACGGATCGGTCATCGGGTCGGCGGAGTGATTCGAGGTTGACGACGCCCGCTGATCCGATAGTCCTAGGAGCACCGACTCGAGCCCTTGGCGGCGGAGGAATAGCGAACGCGAAAATTACGCCATGACGTAATTATTTATTAAGCCGATCGCGGATGGCTTCGTCAAGGAAGTCGACCACCGTCATGCCGTTCTGCTGCAGGTACGTGTCGAGGCGATCACGCAGTGCGATCTCGACCTTGGACGAGAACGGCTCCATCCGTCTCTTGGACCGAGGGCGTCCGGGTCCAGGGCGGCGGGCGGTCACCTCCTCCGCTTCGACGGGCGGTACCGACGCCGGCACCGGCGTCTCCACCGCCGAGGGGCGGGCGGGCGACAGGGTCTCGAGGACGGACGCGACCGGAGCCTTTGCGACCGAAGATTTACGCTGGATGCTGCTCATTTCGCTACTCCTTCAAGGTGACGAGCGTGCGCGACGAATCGCTCGGTGAGGATCGCCGGCCGACGGCCGCTCAGCTTGGTCAGCGGCACGCGGGCGCTGGCCGAGTCCTGCATGGCCGTCCACGTCGGCAAGTACGGCTCCACGAGGAGATCTCCGTACGCCGCGCGCAGCTCCTCAAGTTGGAACGAATGCTCGCTCGTCAGCGGGCTCGACGTCTTGTTGACGACGATGCCCGCGGTCTTCAGCGACGGATTGAGGTGAGGCATCGCCGTCACTTGACGGACGGTGTCGAGGAACTCCCCCACTCCGCGGACCGCGAACGACGTCGGCTCCGTGACCACGAGCACCTGAGTCGCAGCCAGCAGCCCGTTCACCGTCAGCCGCCCGAGCGCGGGCGGAAGGTCGATGAGGATGTGGTCGTACTCCGCGAGCTCGGGAGATTCCCACATGACCGTCTTCAGCCGCACCTCGGCGCCCATGAGCGACTCGGTCTCCATGCGGAACAGCGCTTCCGAGCTGCGCACCACGTCGATGCCCGTCCACGAGGACTTCGTGATCGCCTCGCCGATCGAGCCGGTCACTCCCCCGTAGAGCACATCGAACACATCGAGGTCACCTTCCGCCTCGAGCGCCGTCGACGCGTCGGCCTGAGGATCGAGATCGATCACCAGCACCTTCCGACGCATGAGCATGAGCCCTGTCGCGACACCGAGAACCTCAGCCGTCTTGCCGACGCCACCCTTACGGTTTCCGACTGCTGTGATGATGGCCACGGCGCCTCCCTTTCTGTCCGTCCATATTTCAATCTTACTGCACGTACGTCTTTACGTCTTGACGTAAATATTCTCGACAGAGCGGCGTGTGCCACCGTGTCGACCGCGACGCTAGATCCCGGCGTCAGTGCAATCTGCGACTCATCACGTTGAGCCGTACTTGAGTCGCCGGACGGTGGGCGTCCAGGGTTGTTGGTCCGTTCTCATCAGCTACAAATATTTACATAATGACGTATTTATTCTAAACTTGCGGTCCGGTTATCGGGTCTGGATTGGCTCCGCCAAAGCGCAACCCTACATCTGCTCAGGGCTCGTTACATACGTCTTTCCGTCATGACGTATTTATTTAAGCTAGACCGCTGGTGGATCTACCTCCAGAACCGACACCTCGATTAATTATTTACGTCATGATGTATTTATCTGCCACGTCCGCAGCATGGTGGCACAGTGGACAGCCAGGTCCACCAACGGTAGCGATGCAGGGACAGAACACAGCAATAAATATATCTGTCATGCCGTATTTATCCCGAGCGGCTCGATAATTACGTCAGGACGTATTCGTACGTACTCCGACCGTCCGCTTTGCTGCTTCGGCGGTCGGTCGCCCGAGCGGACTGCGGGGACGACACGAGCGTCACCGAGCATGCGCCGTTGCAAGCTCATCCCAGTGCGTTGTAGCGCGCGCTGAGAGCGCGTCTCGCTTCATCGACCACACCGGCCCTGTCCGGACACCGGCGCGGCCCAGCCCAATCGACGCGCGTCCATGTCGCTTGGTCACCGCGTCGATGGTCGCACCGAGGTTTTTGACGTCGAAGACCGGATCGAAGAAGTCGAGGTAAACGTGGGAGCCTTTGGGGGAGAGGTTGGTGAGGATCACGCCGGCTCGCACGTAACGGGCTCCTTCGCGGAGTCGAGGTCCTAACGTGCCGATCGCGGCCTTGACGATCGCTACGGGGTCGTCGGTCGGGACGGGGAAGCCGGCGAGTCCGCCGGCGGATTCGTAGGGCGCGTTGACGAAGGGAGATGTTGACGCGAAGACGCTCATGGTTTTGGTGACGGAGCCCTGCGCGCGGAGTCGGTGTGCGGCGCGTTGCGCGTAGACGGACAGCACCTGCTCCATGTCCGCGATCGTCGTGACGGGTGTGGCGAAGGAGCGGGAGAAGATCAGCTGGTCGCGGACTGTGCGGGCGGCCTCGAGGGGATGCAGTCGATGCCGCGCAGCTCGTACACGGAGCGCTGCAGGACGACGGAGAACTTCTTCCGGATGAGGGCGGGGTCTGCGTCGCGCAGGTCGCGGATCGTGTGAATGCTCAGTTCCGCGAGTCGCTTGCCGGTGCGGCCGGCGACACCCCATAGCTCGGTGACGTGCTGGGAGGCCATGAGTGCGTCGAGCTGCTCGGGGGTGTACCAGTCGGTGTCGCAGACTCCGCCGAGACGCGGGTGCCTTTTCGCGCCGCCCTTGTTGACGAACTTCGCGAGGGTCTTGCTCGGCCCGAATCCGACGCAGACGGGCAGGCCGATGTTCTTGGTGACGGCGGAGCGCATCGCGCGGCCGATCTTCGCCCGCTCGGCGACGTCTCCGTTGACGCCGAGGAAGGATTCGTCGATCGAGTACACCTCTTGCCAGGCGGAGTAGCGGCCGAGGAGTTCCATCACGCGGGCGGACAGCTCGCCGTACAGCTCGTAGTTGCTGGAGCGGGCGATGATCTCCGGGAGGCGGCGGGCGCGGATGAGGGGTTCGATCTTGAACCAGGGTGTGCCGTTCTCGATGCCGAGCTGTTTCGCCTCGTCGGAGCGGGCGACGACGCAGCCGTCGTTGTTCGAGAGGACGACGACGGGTCGGCCGTGGAGTTTCGGGTCGAAGAGCCGCTCGCAGGAGACGTAGAAGGAGTTGACGTCGACCAGGCCGATGCGCTGTTCAGAGCGCACGGTGGAGGTGGTGCAGGCAGACGGTGACGACGCCCCACACTTGGAGGTCGCTGAGCTCCGGGACGAGGATCGGCGGGTAGTCGGGGTTCTCGGCGCGGAGGATCACGCCGCTGACGGTGAGCTCGAGGCGTTTGACGGTGAGTTCGCCGTCGAGGATCGCGATGACGACGTTGCCGTGCTTGGGTGTGAGGGAGCGGTCGACGACGAGCTCGTCGCCGTCGCTGATGCCTGCGCCGATCATGCTCTCGCCGGAAACGCGGACGATGAAGGTGGACGTCTTGTCGCGGATGAGGTGGTTGTTGAGGTCGAGTGAGCCGTCGAAGTAGTCCTGGGCGGGGGAGGGGAAGCCAGCAGCGACCGCGTCACCGGCGACGAGGAACGCGAGTGTCACGACGCCCTGTGCCGGGATCGCGATGTTCTCAACGATCGTCACGCTCATCGGGATGCCTCCTCACATGCTCGAACGTATGTTCGATACAGTCCGAGTGTAAGTCGGAGGTTCCGACACTGATCCTGCGAACGGTGATTCCGCGCGGTGGTGGGGGAGTGGTCGAGCACGGTCGGGGTAGGGGTGGGCGTCGCGGGTTAGGCGGCGGTGGAGGACCACCAGAGGGAGCCGGGGGCGAGCATGCCGGTGCGTCCCCAGTGGAGTGCTTCGCGGTGATCCCCTCGGCCGGCGGCGTCGCGGGGGTAAAGCGGCCAGACGCGCTCACCGGGGGAGGGGTTCTCGAAGAGGGGGCGGCTGGTGACGTGTCGACGTCGTGGGCGTTCCCTGGGTGTAGAGGAGCGGTGGGCGAGTTCGGCTTGCCACCAGGCCCAGACCTCGCGCTCGACGCTGTACCGGTGCGCTCGATCCTCCAGCAGACCGTCGACTCCGAGGGCTCGTGCTGCAGCGGTCCGGAGATCGCGAGCCGCTCGGCGCCATCCGTCGGTGTGCTTGACGATGAGGCGATGACTGCGGAGCCGTGACAGGTTCGTCGCTGCGGTGCGAGACCCGACGCCCAGGAGGCGGGCGGTGACCTCGACGGTGACGGAGGCTTCACGGCGCAGCAGTGCGTAGACCTTCCCGGCGAGGTGTCCGAGACCGGCGCGGGTGAAGAGGTCGTGGCGTGCGTCGGTCAGTTCGTGCTCGATCAGGTCGAGGAGGATCGCGCGTTCTGAAAACAGCTGTCCGGGGGGGCGGGGGTTATTGAGTGGTTGTGTCCGGATGGTTTCGTACCCTGTGGAAAATGTGCCGGTCAAGCGCCATTCGCTCGCGTTGCTGCCATCGGCGCGGGCGATGAGCTGCACGTAGCCGTCCTCGCGCAACGTCCGCAGCGCGCTGGCAGCAGTGGTGCGACCCAGGCCGGAGAGCAGCGCGAGATCGCGGACGGACGCAGCAACGGTGCGCTTGCCGGTGTGCAGGGTGAGGTAGGCGAGGGCGGTGAGGATCGTCCGCTCCGAGGTGGCGCGCTCGGTGCGGCCCCACCGGCCGGGATTCACCCGGAACCGGTCGAGGAGGTCGCCGACGGCCGCCACGATACCCTCGAGCTCGGTCAGGTCGCGGGGTTCGCGCTGCCCGGGGAGGACAGCGTGCAGGGCCGCGAACTGCAACGCCTTCTCCCACTGCCGGCCGAGCCGATCGGCCGCTTCCTCACGTGAGCGAGCTCGGCGGCCGCCGCGGCCGGTGTTCTTGGTCCGGTAGTGCTCCATGCCCGGCGCCGTGCGGGCGGCGTGCTCCACGTCGGTCAGCGTCCAACCCGCGTGCGCGGCAGAGAGCAGGCACATGAACGCCGTCCACGACGGGTTCGCGCCACCGCCGACGGTCGCCATGTGGGCGGTCCCCGCGGCGCTCAGGCCACGGTGGGTGCGGTGCTGCGCATCAGCATCGGCAGGGGCAGGGGCAGGGGCGAGCGAAAGCGATCGAACGGCGGGGTGCCTCGCTTCGAGAGCTTGTGTCACCGCGTGCAGCGACTCAGCGTCTACCACCGCGTCCAGCAGATCCTCTGCTTGCCCGCGGAGCAGCGTCGACGCGCTGCCGTCGCGGTGCGGGGACAGGGGCGGGCGCGCGGCTCCCGTTCGCGGGTTACGCAGCATGCCGTGATCCAAGGTGCGGAAGTTGGCTCGAGCAGCGACCGCCAGCCGTGCAACATCAGCTGCAGACGCGCCGCCGCGGACCGCGACCCACAGATGGCGGCCCCCCGTGCCCGAGGACTGGCAGACGACGTGCGGGACCTGGTGATCGTGCAGAACTGCGGAGAGCGCATCGCAGTCGTCCGCGGCCTGCTCCATGAGGTCGGAGTCGACGCCGTGCGAGTCCTTGCCGTCGAAGTCGAAGCAGAGCAGCCGGAAAACGCCGGCGTCGTCCGCGAGATAGATCGCCCAGGGAGTGCTCGGAGCGACGGGGGAGACCAGGAACGCCGCCGGGTAGGAGTTCTCACCCAGGCGCCCGTAGGCGTCGCGGCGCATCGTCCGGACGGTATCGCGCGGGCTCAGCCGACGTGACAACGACCACGCGTCGCCGTCGGTCGCCAACGGCACACCGCTGCGGCGCGCCGAAAGATCCGCCATTGAATCTTCCAGCCCGTGATGTATTCTTTCGGGCATAGAGAAGCCTCCCGCGAGGGCTGGTGACTTGATTAGCTCGAGATCCCGGTCTTTGGTCGGATGGGGGATCCTGAGCTACGAAACTTGGTGAGGCCCGCTTCGGCGGGCCTCCTTCGTTTAAGCGGCTGAGATCGGCAGCTCCTCTGCTTGAGGTCGCGGTGCCGCGACGCGGGGGAGCGCACCGTTCGCCTGGACTAGCTGGTGCAGGAACGTATCGAGGTAGTAGGCCACGGAGACCCCACTCGCTGCGGCAGCCGCATGCACCTCCGCACGCACCTCTGGGGTGACGCGCGCCTGAAGCAGCACGGTGGGAGCATTGTCCGCTCGCTTTGCACGACCCTTGATTGCGCTCATACGAGCATTCTTCTGAGCGAATGCATACATCTCAGGGAGGCGGACCGGCGAGTCCACGAACCGGCGGCTCGGAATTTCGGCGCCGCCAACTAGCGCCTCGACGAAGGTTCGAACGGCGTCGGTTGCTGCCACGACACGCCGACCATCGAAGGTCGGCGTTGATCGGCGCAGGGGCATGGGTATGATGCAGGACATAGAGAAACCTCCCGTGAGGGCTGGTGACTTGATTAGCTCGAACCCCGGGAGCCTGGCAGCAATGGGGGAGCGGGCTACGAAACTTGGTGAGGCCCGCTTCGGCGGGCCTCCTTCGTTTAAGCGGCCGTCGTGCGTTCCTCCTGTGGGATGGGCAGCTCGTTGCGGAGGTCGCGGCGAGGGCGGGGTGCGTACTCGGGCATGCCGAGGGACTCGGCCGCTAGAGCGGTGATGTACTCGCCGTAGCTCAGCCCAGCGGCTGTCGCGTTGGCCTTGATGACCTCGGCAAGAGGCACTGCGGGTTTCGCCATGATGGGGACTCGCTGTCCCTTGCTCGGTCTAGCCATGAGCGAAATCATCCTGCGGTTCCGTTAACGGAAACGTTAGGTCGACGGTGTGTCGCCAAGTCCGCGCGCCGCATCGGCGCTCCTGCGGTGATCTTCGAGTCGCCCATCGCCAAGAGGGTCACCAGCATGGTCATCTCCCTTCGCCTGGACGGACTTCGTCGTAACGAAGTTGCGGCGCAGCTTCATCCGCGCCTCGCCTAACGTAAACGATACTACGCAAGAATTGTTAACAGTCATTTCGAAAGGTGAGCCCGATGCTGGCGATGGCGTTCGACACCGCCGTCATGTGCCGAGCGCCGTCCGAGGTGACTCTGTTGGTGAGGTAGGCGACGATGAGTCGACTGTCCGGGTCAGCCCAGGCGACGCAGACGTTGGATCCGTTGTGACCGAAGGCTCGCGGTCCGGCGACGGATCCGAGCGGCGGGTACAGGTTCGGGGTGCGTCCGCCGAGCTGGAAGCCATTCGCCCAGAGAATAGGGGTGCGTGCGAATCCGTCGACGTCAGCTTCGGTGGAGCTCGCGGCGGTTGCCTGCAGGAGGATCTCGGGTGGGACAACCTGCGCGCCGTCGCGGCCGCGTCCGTCGTTGAGCAGCATCTCGTAGAGCCGGGCGACGTCTCGGGCGGTCGTGGAGACGCCGGCGCTGGGAATCACGGCCATGCGGACGGAGCGGCTGTTCAATGCCGTCGTCGCCAGCGGTACCGAGCTACGGATGGGCACGCATCGGGAGAAGGCGTGTTCAGTGACGCCCAGCATCGTGTTGGTCGCGCCGAGCGGGGTGAGCAGCCACTCATCCATCAGCGGCCGCAGCCGCCTCCGGGTCGCGCGCTCGATCACCTCACCGAGGATGAAGCCGTAGGTGAAGACTTGATAGGAGGGCACAGCGCCAGGCACCGTCGATAGGTGGGCGTTTTCGATGTTGCGGATGGAGCGACGCCAGTCGGTCATCGCGAGCGCGTCACCGAGCAGCCCTCGCGACGTCGAGAAGCCGGCCCGGTGGTGAAGCACCTGCCGGAGAGTGATAGAGCCCTTTCCGTGACGGGCGAACTCGGGCCAGTAGTAGGACACGGCAGCATCGAGGTCGAGGACCGAGGCCGCGGCCAGCTGGTGCACCAAGATGCTCAGGTACGGCTTGCTGACGGACCATGACCAGAAGAGGCCATCGGGTCCGTGCCCCTGGGCGTGGTCGACCAGGACCTCGTCGTCGCGGAGGACGACGAGCTGCGCGGACCCTCCTCGTTGGCGGACGAGGTTCAGCACCGGAGCAAGAGAGTCGTGCACGTGCTCTCCCTCCGTAGCGCCGGCGCCGCCTCCGAAGCCGGAAGGGGGCTGTCGAAAGTAACAGTCCTCTCGGACGGAGGGCTACCGTGGACAGCATGGCTGCGAGAACTGGTAACGGCGCGTCCGAGTACTCGATGCGCGTTCACGCCGCGATCAAGGCTCTGATGGGCAAGGCGGGCCTCTCCAACGTGGACTTCGCGGCGCGCACCGACATGACGTTGACCTACTTCTACGCCCGCATGCGCGGCGACGCGATGTTCGACACCAACGACCTCGAGCGCATCGCTCGCGTCCTGGGTGTGAGAGTCGCCCACATCTTCACGATCGCGGACGATTTTGGTGCACCCGCTGAAGAGATCGATGAGATGGTCGTCCTCACGAACGGCGCCGAGTTCGCTAGGCGCCTAAGCGTCCTCTTGCCAGCGGGTACGAACGATGATGTCGCAGGGATCCCAGTGCCGCGAATCATCGAGATGCTGGGCGCAACATCGCACTTCGGCGTGACACAAAGCGAGCTCACCCGTCTGGCATCTCATTTTGAAGTCCCTGAGGCGTTTTTGACCGAGCTAGTCACGTCTGAAGACACAGCCATGATCGAAGCGGACCTCGAGCTGCGTCGGGCGCTCGCGTCGAAGGGCGTTGAGACTCTGGCCGCTCGGTCTCTCGGAGGGAGCCTGTCGCCGGCCGCCATCCGCGGTATCGCCGCTTCCATCCGCGCTTTGCGCAAGTAGCTACTGCGATCTGGAAGGGAAATTCATGAACGACCCGTGGCTCGTGAATAACGAGATTCGCCAGACCGCCGAGCGCGCCTTCGCTGACATCTTCACCGAAGAGTACCCGGGAGAACTGTCGACCGAAGAAGCGATTATTGAGCGGGCCGAGGAAGTCCTCGGCGCCGAAATCGAGGTGTATCAGGGCGGTGACGAGTCCTGGGAGAACTACCTTGCACTAACGCTGACGGTCACAATAAACGTGTTGATGCCGAGCAAATATAAGATTCTTATCCGCAGCGACAAAAAAAGCATATTATCGGATGTTTAATGTGTTCCACGAGCTGGCGCACATTCTCCTCGGTCATCCTCCGAGCGAAGTGCAGCTTCCCGACACTTTGAACTTCGAGTCCATGGGCGTCACGACCGGCGACAGCGCCGTCCGTCACGCGAAGCAGTTCGTGTTCGACGGGGAAGAAGTCACTCCGGCTCGCCGCGTCATCGAGGGCGAGGCGGAGGAGTTCGCCCGCCTGATGGTGTCGCTGGTGATGCACCCGCGGTACCGGACAGGAGAGCGGAGGTTCGGCTAGGTGAGCCCGATCGAAAGCTTCTTCTTCACCGCCACTTTCCTCGCCGTTGTCCCTTACTTCCTTGGCTGGTTCGTCGCGATAATTTTGCGCCGGCGGCCGCCGACGCGGCCGTGGGTCGCCGCGGGATTCGGGTCTGTCGCCCTACTTGCACTCGGCGCTTGGCCCTGGCTGCCCCTCGAGGAGGCTGACGGGCTGCTGGGCGGGACGAACATCTACTACTGCGTGATGATCGTCGCCGCCGGCACGGCGTTGTGGCTACTGGTCGAGGCCGTCACTGACGTCGGTCGTGTGCGTTGGCGTTCGCTTGGGCTCCTCGTCGTCTGGATCGGCGCTTATGTGGCGGCCTTCGCGGCCATCGACCGTCCGGAGACGTCACCGAAGTTCTCACACGAGACGGTCGAACAGCTCCCGATGATCCTGTGCAGCGGCATCTACTTCCTCGGGCTCATCGTTCTTTTCGTGAGACTGATCCTCAAGATCCGGAAGTACCCGCGCCTCGCCTCCTGGCCCTTTACGGTCGGCGGAGGGCTCATCATCACAGCCTCCGTCAGTGAAATCACAGGAATGATCGTCGCGCGTACAGCACCCAACTCGACACTGGTGACAGACAGTCTCTACTTGGTATTCACGCCGGGATTCTTTGGTGGAACGCTGTTGTTCACGGCTGGCCTGTGCAGCTTCCCGCTTCGGCGCACAATTCGTGACGTCGCGGTCGATCTGTGCTCGCGAAATCTCGTCGGAATGTTGACAGCGCGGGAGATTTCCGCCCCACCGGTGTCCTTCGTAAGAGAAGGCACCGACAGCGAGAAGAAGCTTGTCCGCTTGATGACGCTTCAAGTTCGAGTCACTGATGCCGTTATGGTCGGTGCGATGAAACTGAATGACACCGAAAATAATGCCGTTTATCGGGCAGAGCGCTTGATCGACGGCGAATTGCTAGCAGCAGGTATGGGATGGAACAAATGAACAAGATGATCGTCGGAGCAGCCGCAGCAGGAGGCCTCGCCGTCGCTGGCGTCGTCGGCTCGATCTTCGCCGCTCGGCAGGTCGTTCTTCCCGTCGACCCGCCTGAGATCCCGATCCTCCGCCAGGACGGGAAGACGATGACCCTTGCCGTCGACGGCAAGACCGTCTCCCCGGGCATCCTCGGGGTCTTTCGCACCGACCGGACCGGACACGCGACGCTCAGCCGACCGATCCACACCGACCCGGTGACAGGTGCGACCACCCGGCGTATCGAGTCGACCTGGGGAGCGAGCTTCGCCGGGGAGAAGGCCGTCATCTGCGAGGGCGACGTCTTCGCCGGGCCGGAAGCGGTCGACCCCGACTTCGTGGAGGTCCTCGTCCCGGGCCCCCTGGGGGACTGCCCAGCGTGGCAGTTCGGACCGGACGAGAACGCCGAGTGCACGTGGGCGATCCACGTGCACGGCATCCGCACCAAGCGCATCCACGCGCTCCGCAGCGTCCCCGCGATGACCGCGCTCGGCTACACGTCCCTGGTGGTCTCCTTCCGTGGCGATGGAGACGGGCCGGCGGTTCCTCACAGCGCCTCGATGCTCGGTCAGCGCGAGTGGGCCGACGTAGCCGCGGCGATCGACTACGCAGCCGCCCATGGCGCGAAGAAGATCGTCCTAATCGGCTGGTCCCTCGGCGGTGGCGTGGCGCTGCTGGCTGCAGAGCGCACGAGCCGCCGCGACCTGCTCTCGGGCCTCGTCCTCGTTGGACCGGCGCTGAACTGGAAGACGGCGATCGAGCAGGGCGCTGTGGAGATGGGGTTGCCTCGTCAGGTCGCGATCCTCGGCCTCGTCGGCTTGCGCAGCAAGCTCGCGAGCCGTCTCGTCGGCCTCCCTGAGCCTGTCGACTTCGATGCGCTCGACTGGGTGCGCGAGCCCCGCGCCGCGGCGCTGGGCTGCCCGATCCTCCTGTTCCACTCCGCCGGCGACACGACCCTCCCGATGGAGGTATCCCAGCGGTTCGCGAAGCTGAACGCGCCCGCTGTGGAAATGGTCGAGACGGCGGCTACCGCTCACAACACCGAGTACAACGTCGATCCCGAGGTCTTCGACTCGACCATCGCTCGATGGATTTCGCAGCACCAGTAACGAAAGCGCTAGCACTGGCCTACTGTTAATGCCATGGGGGCTCTTCATGGCGCATCACGAGTGGACCGTGCACACTCCGACGACGGCCGGGCCATCGAGACGCGATGGTCCGCCGTCGTTCACTTCTTCCGGCTCGGTAACAGCCACTCCGTCGACTGCGACTGCCGCTGCTGCCTGGCGACCCGCGAGCCGTCGATGGCTGACGACGACTTGGACGCGCGGACGGGCCTCGTGCGCCACTACCCCGTCTCCGAACTCGAGGATGCCGCGGAGGACGCGGTGCTGCGAGCAGTGACGCTGGAAACGTACTGGTTCGGCCGAGACGTCATCGCGGCCGGCTACGAGCTCCACTCCGGAGAACGATTCGAGGACGTCGCGGTGACCTCACCCGAAGGGGATCAGTTCGCGGTCGAGGGGTGGCTTGCCGCCGACGCCTTCGAGTTGCAGTTCGCCACAGGACTTCGGGCGGTCGCAGACGAGGACGCTCTTCTCGCGCAGCGATGCGTGACCTTGCTCGAGCGGATCCCGGCGGGGACAGGGAACGCCTTCTGCGTCATATAGCGGGCGGCGGATCAGCGAGGTCCGACTGGCCCTTCTGATACGCCCGACTGACCTCGTGCAGGCGATCGATCGCCTCCCAGTCGACCTTGTAGGTCACGGTCTTCCGGTGGCGGACGCCGGGCGCCGGGCGTCCACTGATCGCTCCGGCTTCCTCGAGCGGGTTGAGGTAACCGAAGAGAGTCACCTTGTTCCGGGCCTCCGGTACGGCGTCGAGAATCTCCGCCACGGTCGCTCCGTGGATTCGCGCCGGCTCCTGAGACAAGAAGTGCAGGACGCGGTTGCCAATCTCACTGGTAAGGGCGCGCATGTGCATCACCTCCCTGGACGGCGGAGGGAGCGTAGGCGACATGGAACCCATTCTGGCGCATCGGCCGTTTCCTCCTTCGGATCGAAGGTTGCGCACTGCGTGACGCGATTGTTCCCTTGCATCTATTCGCACAACTGTTACAGAAGTTAGATTTATCCTTATAGTGAGGAGTAGCGCGCAACCGGGATCGCCGGTCTCGGCACGAGCACTGGGGGATGCACATGAAGGTGCCTGGCAAGGCAGTCGTGGTCGTAGCGTTCGCTCTCGCTACTGCCGGCTGCACCAGCCCCAGCGCCGCTTCCTTCTCGTCCGCTGCGAGCGCGCCCTCCGGCGGTGCTTCCTCGACGGCCGCAGAACGGTTGCCGGCTGCGCCCGCACCGACGGAGAACGTCCCGTCGACGGAAGCCTCTGCAAGTGATGCGGAGCAGGCACCGGAGCTGGCTGTGGAAATGGCCACGATCGGTATCGCCGCGAAGGCGGCTACCGCCTTCTGCCGACCCTCCTTGGACTACGACACGTGGATCGCCGAGCTCTACCCGTTCCTCAGTCAGCACGCTGCGGTGGCCTACGAAACGGTCGACCCGACGAACGTGCCCTGCACGACCCTCACCGGCGATGCGACAGTCCGAGACGGTGACGGTGCGTTCACGATGCGCATTCTCGTCCCCACCGACGCGGGGGAGTACTCGGTGTACGTCCACCGGACCACGGAGAGCACTCCCTGGGCAGTGGAGCAGATCACCGCGCTGGCCTCGGAATAGCCCGGTGACGAAGGGGGGAGCGGGGGTTCTCGCGGCGGTGCTGGCACCGTTACTCGCGATTGCACTGCTGCTGTGGCTGCTGTTTTTCGGCGCCGCTGAGGACGCGGCTGCCGCGTGCCTGCCGGGCGGTGGACCGGTCGACGTCTCCGCGATTCCGGCAGACGCGAGGGTCGGTGCTTACGGTCATGACCAGCTCGTGAACGCGGCGCTGATCGTGAACGCCGGAGCCGCGAAGGGCCTCGGTGCCGATGGGCAGACGCTCGGCGTGCAGACGGCAATCGGGGAGTCCTCCCTGGTGAACACCAGCTACGGCGACGGTGCGGTCAACCCGGACGGGTCGGTCGCTGACTCGATCGGCCTGTTCCAGCAGCAGTCGAGCTGGGGCACTGTCGAGCAGCGGATGGACCCGACGACCTCGGCCGGCTTCTTCTACGACCGCCTCGTGGCCGTCGAGGGCTGGCAGGCGATGGAGCCGTCCATCGCGATCAACAAGGTGCAGCGCAACGCCGACCCGAACCACTACACGAAGTACCGCGCCGACGCCGTGGCGATCATGACCTACCTGGGCGGCCTCGGCAGCAGCACGCTCGCTCCGACAACGACCGCCGCACCGGTCAGCGCTCTGTCGACACCGACCGGCACCGCGCCTGCGACTCCTGCTCCGATCGGTGGATGCGTTGCCGTTTCCGGCGACGCGCAGGCCCTCGCGGCTGGACTCGTGACCGCGATGGAAGAGGGGCGGCTGCGCCTGCTTGAGGACAGATACGCGCAGCAGATCCGCAACATGGCCGCGGGGACCGCGAAGGAGAACTGCGGCACTGACGTCCGCATCCTCCAGGTGATCACGATCGCGCTGAACACGTTCGAGCGCGTCGGCGTCTCCGACCTCAACCGCCAGTGCACAGGCTCGCTCCTGGGCGCCGGCACCGGCTCCTCCCACTGGATGAACGGCGGCGGCAACGCGGTCGACTTCTTCTCCTTCGATGGCACGGCCACGACCGGCTGCGACGCCAACGCCTTGCAGCTGCTGACGGTCCTCGACCCGCAGGTGCCGCAGGGCTCCCGCGCCGGCCAGATCCAGTGCCGCTCGAGCACCTATCAGCACATCACGCAGTTCACGGACTCCCCGAACCACCTGCACTTCGACGTCGCCTACGCCGACGGCCCCCTCACCACCGGATAACCGGACCCCTTCGACGTCGCGACCGCGGCGCCGATCACCCCGCACCACCCAACACGAAACGGAGCACCTCATGTCTGCACTGCTCGCAGCAACGACCGACATCCTCACCACCGCGGGCGCGCTCGGCGCCGTCGTGCCCGACCCGGGCCCGGGCGGCATGCCCCCCGGGTTCGAGGCCTTCACCACCGTCATGGGCTGGGCGAAGTGGGTCGGCCTCGGCGTCGCCGTCGTCGGCCTGATCATCCTCGGCGTCTCCATGACCGTCTCCGCCCGCCGCGGCGAGGGCGGAGAGATCGGCGGCTGGCTCGGCCGACTCCTCATCGGCGTGATCATCATCTCCGCCGCCTTCACGGTCGTCGGCTTCCTGATGGGCGCGTAGCGCCCAGGGAAGCCACCACGACAGCCATCACCAGGAAGGCAAGGGACGTCATGAACGACTCCGAACCGCGTAACCCGTTCACCAAGAGGGGCTTCATCGTCGGCGCCGCCATCGTCGTGGTACTCGCCCTCTCGGGCCTCGTGCTCGGCGTGACGTCCCAGGGCACCGGGGACGGCGGCACCACCGCCGTCGACCCCGGCACTCCCACCCCGACATCGACCGTCTCAGCTGAGGCCGAGAGCGTGTGCGGACTCTCGGGCTTCGAGGAGAGCGGCACGCTCACCGCCCCGCCGACGACGGGATGGACCATCGTCGGCACGATGGCCGCCCCGAGCTCCGCTGAGGCTGGACCGGGGGAGACCGACAATGTCGGGGTGCGGAGTTGCTACGTGCACACCGTCGAAGGTGCCCTCTTCGCTGTCTCGAACCTGTGGGCGATGGGCTCGGACGCACGCCTCGCTCCTCTGGCTGTGGAGCAGCTCACCGCTCCCGGGCCGGGCCGTGACGCGGCGATCGCCGCGGACACGCAACAGAGCAACACCGGGACCAGCGTGCAGATCGCCGGCTTCAAGGTGCTGTCCTACGACGGCGAGAACGCCACGATCGACACCGCTTTCGAGCTGAACACGGGCTCGCTGATCAGCTTCCCGTCCGCGGTGACGTGGAGCGATGGCGATTGGAAACTCGTCGTCACCGACGACGGACAGCCGCCCTACCGCCCCAGCACCTTGCAGAACCTCGGCGGCTACATCGTCTGGGCAGGTGTCCAGTGATCGCGCTGACCGAGACGGGCGCCGGAGAGCCCTGCTCTCCCATCGACGTCCCGTGCTGGACCGGGGCCGCCGTGGGCGACATCGTCTCGCAGGCGTCGAACGACGCCCTGCAGCAGTTCGTCAACAACATCCTCGAGGGCTACGGCAAGGCGATCGCCTCCCTCGGCACCGTCTGGATGAACGTGCCCTCCCCGGTCACCGTCGTGGACCAGGGCGGCGGCGTGAACGGCGGCGGGACCCCGCCGCTACCGGAGGCGTTCGAGACGATCCTCGGCTACGTGACGTGGGTCTGCGCGGGCCTGGCCGTCATGTCCCTGATCATCGCGGGCGTGATGATGGCCTCCCGTCGCCGGTACGGCGACGGCGAAGCTCACCTGGGCCGCGTCGGCGTCATCCTACTGGCGGTGCTGCTGCTGTCATCCGCGTCGGCGCTGGTGACGGGGTTCCTGCCGCTGGCGATGCACCTGAACGAGTCCTCCTCGGTCGTCGGCTGGGTGCAAGGTCAGTTGCAGTGGTACACGGGCGGGCTCGCGATCCTCGCGATCCTCGTCGCCGCCGGCCGCATGGTGTGGACGCAGCGCGCGGTGCCCCTGCGCGAGCTCGCCGGCTCCGTGCTGACTCTGATCGCCGTGGCCGGCGCAGGGCTGGTCGTCATCCGCCTGGCGACCCAAGCGGGCGATGAGTTCTCGATCTGGATCCTCAACAACTCGACCGACTGCGACGTGTCCCAGCAGGGCGAGAGCAACTGCTTCGGCACCAACATCTTCGCGATGATCAGCCTCACCGCGACCTCCGGAATCGGCCTCATCGGTCTCTTTCTGTTGGGGATGCTCGCGGTGTTCATGACCTACGTGCAGATCGCGCTGATGGTGTTCCGCGGCGCGATGCTCGTCGTCCTCGCCGGCATCTTCCCTCTCGCCGCGTCGTTCACGAACACGGAGATCGGCCGCCAGTGGTTCAAGAAGGCGATGGCCTGGACCCTCGCGTTCATCCTCTACAAGCCCGCCGCGGCGATCGTCTACGCAATCGCGTTCCGCATGACCGGCACCGACCTGTTCAAGTCAGACGGCACGGGCCTGTTCCAGATCGTCACAGGCCTCGCGCTGATGCTGATCGCGCTCGTAGCCCTGCCCGCACTGATGCGCTTCCTCGTCCCGGCGATCGCCAGCGTCGGCGGCGGCGGGGGAGGAGCTGGCCTGCTCCTGGGCGCGGCGGCCGTCTCGGGCGCCGGGGACATCGCGACGGGTGCGGTCCGTGCCAGCAGTAGCGGCGGCTCCGGTGGTGCGTCGGGTGGTGGCGGCAGCTCGTCCACAGACGGGCCGACCGGCAGCAAGTCCACTCCCGGCTCTCCCGCGTCCTCGTCGCCCGGAGCAGACCCGTCCGGGTCGGCGTCGGCCTCCGGCGGTGGGGCAAATGCCGGCGCAGCGGGTGGCGGCGCAGCAAGCGGCGGCGGCGCGGCAACAGCAGGCGGAGGCGTGGCAACAGGCGGCGCAGCAGCAGCGGCGGGGCCGGTCGGCGCCGGTATCGCGGTCGCCACGAAGGCCGCAGAAGGCGCGAAGCACGCTGCGGAGGCCGTAAAGGCGGCCACGGATGACGCGACCGGCAGCAACGAGAACGGAAGCTAACCCATGACCAGCACCGCTACCGCGACCGATCCGGTCAAGGCCCGCACCTACGGCAACTGGCGAAAGCCCCAGACCGCCGGCCTCGGCGGGCTCGGGCAGCTCGCCACCCTCGTGATGTTCGTGGGAATCGTGTCCTCGATCATCGCGTCCATGTTCTCCGGCCTCGGTCCGGCACTCATCGTCGCCGGGATCTTCGGCGGCATCCTCCTGACCGTCTCGGTCAAGGACAAGCACGGGCAATCAGCCCTCGGAAGGACGGTCGTCCGCGTGAACTGGTGGCGCACCAAGAGCAAGGGAGCGAACATCTACCGCTCCGGCCCGATCGGCCGCGCGAAGTGGGGCACCTTCCAGCTCCCGGGCCTGGCCGCGGCATCACAACTCACCGAGCACGAGGACTCCCACGGACGCCGGTTCGCGCTGATCAGCACCCCGACCACCCGGCACTTCACCGTGGTCCTCGCCACAGAGCCGGACGGGGCAGCGCTGGTGGATCAAGAGCAGATCAACAACCAGGTCGCGGAGTACGGCATCTGGCTCGCCAACCTCGGAGACGAACCCGGCATCGAGGCCGCCTCCGTCACCGTCGAGACAGCACCCGACACCGGCACCCGCCTGCGCGGCGAGGTCGAGGGATCGATGGACCCGGACGCACCGCTATTCGCCCGAGCGATGCTCGAGGAGGTCGTGGAGACCTATCCCGTGGGCTCGGCGACCATCCGCGCCTACATCGCCCTCACGTTCACGGCGACCGCCCGCATCGGAGGGAAGCGCCGCAACGCGAAGGAGGTCGCGTCCGACCTCGCCGCCCGCATCCCCGGGCTGACGTCCTCCCTCGCCGCGACCGGCGCCGGCGCCGCACGCCCCCTCAACGCGCAAGAGCTCTGCGAAGTCATCCGCACCGCCTACGACCCCGACGTGGCAGTCCTGATCGATCAGGCCCGTGCCGCGGGAGAGACGGCGGACCTGTCATGGACGGACGTCGGCCCTGCCGCGGCGGAAGCGCAGTGGGACTCGTACCGTCACGACGGAGCCGTGTCGACGTCGTGGACGATGACTGCGCCACCGCGCGGCGTCGTGCAGGCCGGTATCCTCGCCCGGTTACTCGCCCCACACCGCGACATCGCACGCAAGCGCGTCACCCTGCTCTACCGCCCCATCGACCCCGCCCGCGCCGCGGCATTGGTGGAGGCGGACCTGAACGCCGCGCAATTCAACTCCTCGACATCGACCAAGCCGACCGCACGGTCGACGCTCTCGACGCGCTCGGCGCAGGCGACGGCCGCGGAGGAAGCCTCCGGCGCCGGGCTGATGAACTTCGGCCTGATCGTCACCGCGACGACGATGCAGCGCACGCAGGAGCCCGAAGCGCGCGCCGCGATCGACTCCCTCACCTCGGCCGCACGGCTGCGGATGCGGCCAGCGTTCGGGTCGCAGGATTCCGCGTTCGCCGCCGCGCTCCCGCTCGGCCTGGTCCTTCCGCGGCACCTGCGCATCCCCAACGAGGTCCGGGAAGCCCTGTGACCACAACGAGCGCCCACGGGACGGCACTGGACGAGTGTCCGGTGCCGTCCCCTGTTAAGCCCCTTCTCCCCTCACCGATCACTGCCGGAGGTCCTCAGTGAGCATCACCACCAAGCTCTTCTCCCGCCACCGCGACACC
This sequence comes from Rathayibacter caricis DSM 15933, assembly GCF_003044275.1. Taxonomy (NCBI): domain Bacteria; kingdom Bacillati; phylum Actinomycetota; class Actinomycetes; order Micrococcales; family Microbacteriaceae; genus Rathayibacter; species Rathayibacter caricis. The sequence continues at coordinate 231,947 of NZ_PZPL01000002.1, forward strand.
GAGCCCGTCGACCCGATCGCCGACGACGCGACAGCTTCCATCGACGGGGACGAGCTGCCCACCGGCGCCACCCCCGTCGACCAGGAGGCCGGCGACGTCGACGCGCTCGACACGGCCGTCCCTATGGGTGCGGTCGATGCGCCGTCGACGGACGCAGCGGAAGCGGCGGCGGACAGCCGGGCAGGGTCTCGCCGGACTCGGAAGGCACAGCAGGAGAGTGCCGCGGCCCGCGCCGCGGCGTCGCCGCTGACCCGCGAGAAGCCGTCGAGGCGGTCATGGAAGAAGCGGGCCATCCCGCATGAGGGCGGGAAGCAGAGGACCGAGAAGGGGCCGGCCCTGAAGCGCCCGATGCGGCCGACGTCGACGGGCTGGCTGGGCCGCGGCGGCGGGCAGGCCGTGTCGATTCAGCCGGCCGATGAGTTCCGTGCGACGACCGTGCAGGTGTGCGGCCTGTATCCGTTTTCGGTCGGTACCGGAACGCCCATGATCGGGGTGCCGCTGGGGAAGAACCTCGCCACGGGGGCGTCGGTGCTCTGCGATCCGATCAGCTGGTTCCAGCGGGCGCAGCTGATCTCCAACCCGTCGATGTTCGTCCTCGGCAAGCCGGGCCTGGGGAAGTCCTCGCTCACCCGCCGTATGGCGACCGGGCTCGCCGGATATGGCACTCTCCCGCTGGTCCTCGGCGATCTGAAGCCCGACTACGTGGACCTGATTCGCGCGATGGACGGGCAGGTCATCACCCTCGGCCGCGGCCGCGGCTACCTGAACATCCTCGACCCCGGCGAAGCGACCACCGCAGCCGCGCGCCTCCGCGCCGACGCCGACACGGCGCTCGAGCGGGCCGTCGAGCTCGACGCTCTCGGCGAAGGCTCAAAGGAGCAACGCTTGCATGCTGTGAAGTCGCAGCGCCTCGCGTCGCAGGTGCTCGCGGACGCTCATGGCCGGCGGCACACGATGATCGCCGCGCTGCTGACGATCCTGCGCTCCGAGCCGCCGAGTGACCGGGAGGAGACGATTATCGACCGGGCGTTGAAGTACCTGGACGAGACGCACGAGGGCATTCCCGTCCTCGCGGATCTCCTTGCCGTCATCCAGGCGGCGCCGGACGAGATTCGCCAGGTCGCCCTCGACCGCGGCGACCTCACCCGCTACAAGGCCATCACCGAGAACCTCGAAGCCTCCCTCATCGGCCTCACCACCGGTGGCCGCCTGGGAGAGATCTTCTCCCGCCAGACGACCACCCCGATGCGGCGGGACCGGCCGGTGGTCTACGACGTGTCCTCGATCGATGACTCCGAAGGCGACCTGCAGGCCAGCATCCTCCTCGCCTGCTGGTCCGCCGGCTTCGGCACCGTCAACGTCGCCTCCGCTCTCGCAGAAGCAGGGCTGGAACCGCGCCGGCACTACTTCGTCATCCTCGATGAGCTGTGGCGGGCGCTCCGAGCGGGGAAGGGCATGGTCGATCGCGTCGACGCGCTCACCCGCCTCAACCGCGCCCGCGGAGTCGGCCTGGCAATGATCAGCCACACCATGTCCGACCTCCTCGCACTCGCCTCGCAGGAGGACCAGATGAAGGCCAAGGGCTTCGTGGAACGCTCCGGCATGGTCATCTGCGGCGGCCTGCCGGGCGCTGAGATGCCCCTGCTGACCTCGGCGGTTCCGCTGTCGAACGCGGAACAGTCGATGCTCACGAGCTGGCAGGACCCGCCGGCCTGGGACCCGGTATCGGGACACGAGTCCGAGCCTCCCGGGCGCGGACGGTTCCTGATTAAGGTGGGCGGCCGGCCAGGTATCCCGATCCGGGTGCAGCTCACCGCCGCCGAGCTGGACGTCAACGACACCAACAAGCTCTGGCACACCACGTCCCGCGCCGGACGCGCGAACGAGCCGCTGGCGACCGACCCGGTCGTGGTGGAGATCCTCCCGTGAGCGTCCTCGTCACCCTCGGCGCGAGCTGCGTCGCGGTCAGCGCGGCCGGTGCCGCAATCGTCAGCGCGATCCACGCCCGCCAGCGGACCGCGGATCGTGATCGGTTCTTGCTCACGGGGTGCTGGACAGGGATCGGCCTCATGGCTGCGTTCGTCGCCCGGGACCAGTGGGATCGGGTGATCGCGTGAGCTGCCCGTCGACGGTCGCGTTCGAGAGCTACCGCTGGGCGTGCCAGCGATCCGCGCCGGGGGAGCACGGCTTCCACACGACCGACCTTCCCGTCTCCTTCGCTGAGCGGGGCCTCGCCGTCCTCTCGTGGGGGACCTCGCACCAAGCATCCGCCGACGACTGCATCCCGCAGCGGGTCGGCCCGATCTACACGGAGGAGTCCGCATGAGCGCCACCGCCAACAACCGCCGCCGCGAGCCCGGCAAGGCAGGCACCGACGGCCTGATGCTCAGCGCCGCCGTGACGGCGATTGCCGTCGTCGGCATCTCCTGGGTGTCCGTCGCGGTCGGCTCGAAGCTCGACGGCGTGAACGAGGGCCTGCCCTCCGACCCGTTCGAGATCCTGTCGGGCCTCGCCCGCGGCACGGTCACCTGGTCCTCGTCCGCGACGATGATCGCCGCAGCCGCCGGCGGCGTCATCGCCCTCGTCGCACTGTGGTTCCTCTGGATGAAGGCGCTCGGCCGGAAGGGCCGCGCGAACGTCGACCGGTCCGCCCGGTACATGGCGACGGAGCGGGATCTGGCGCCGATGCTGAGCAAGCAGGCGATGAAGAAGTCCAAGCGGTTGGGCGTCGACGGGTCGCCCGGCGTGCCGGTAGGGCGGCTCGTGTCGACGGGGAAGATGCTCTACGCCTCGTTCGAGGACATGATCACCGTCGTCGCCGGCCCCCGCGTCGGCAAGTCGACGTCCCTGGTCATCCCCGCGATCATCGTCGCTCCTGGCGCGGTCGTCACGACGTCGAACAAGCGCGATGTGCTCGACGCGACCCGCGACGTCCGCGAGAAGGACGGGCCGGTGTGGGTGTTCGACCCGCAGCGCGTCGCCCGCGAGGACGCGACGTGGTGGTGGAATCCGCTCTCCTACGTCACCGACGATGTGCGCGCCGCGAAGCTCGCGCAGTACTTCGCCTCGGGATCCCGGGCGACGGACGCGAAGACGGACGCCTTCTTCGACGGCGCCGGCCAGAACCTCCTCGCCGGCATGCTGCTCGCCGCCGCAGTCGGGCAGAAGCCGATCAGTCAGGTGTTCGCGTGGCTCACGGACGTCACGAACGAAGAGCCGGTGCGGCTGCTGCGCTCGGGTGGGTATCCGATGACCGGGGACGCGGTGCTCGGGATCATCCAGTCGACTGAGAAGCTGCGAGGGTCGGTCTACTCGACCACGCAGGAGATGGCGGCGTGCTTGAAGAACACGCAGGTCGCGGACTGGGTGAACCCCCGCGGCACCGCGGACCCGCGGCCGCAGTTCGACGCGGCAGACTTCGTCCGCGGCTCGGGGACTCTCTACTCGCTGTCCAAGGAGGGCGCCGGCACCGCCGGCCCCCTCGTTACGGCTCTCACCGCGGCCACGCTTGAGGCGGCGACGGACCTCGCGGACACCTCACCCGGCGGGCGGCTGCGCACGCCTCTCGTCGGGATCCTCGATGAGGCCGCGAACGTGTGCCGGTGGCGGGACCTCCCCGACCTGTACTCGCACTTCGGCTCCCGCGGAATCCCGATCATGTCGGTGTTCCAGTCCTGGTCGCAGGGCGTCGCCGTGTTCGGCAAGGAGGGCATGTTGAAGCTGTGGAGCGCGTCCAACGCATTCCTCTACCTCGGTAGCGTGAAGGAGAACGACTTCCTCCAGAACGTCTCCGAGCTCGTCGGGGACTACGACCGCGAAACGACCTCCGCCAGCTACAACAAGGGCGTCCGCTCGACCTCGACCGCGTTGAAGCGCGAGCGGATCTTGACCGTGGATGAGCTCGGAGCAATGCCCCGCGGCCGCGCCGTACTGCTCTCTACCGAATCCCGCGCTGCGCTGCTGCGCACCGTGCCCTGGTACGAGGGCACAAAGCAGAAGGTCGCGGCAATCAAGGCATCCATCGCCGCACACGACCCCGCAACGGCCTCGACGAGCGTCACCGCACCGGCCCCTATCGTCGCGACGTCGGCGCAGCGGGTCGTGACGGCCGCCGAGCCCGTCGTGGCGACCGTCGAGCCGGCACCGGCGATCGACCTCGCAGCGTCGATGCGGGCTCTGATGGAGAACGAGGACGCCAGGCGCGCGGAGGCGCAGCGTGATTGACGACGACCCGCTCGCTGGAGGCGACGTTCAGGAAGCCGCCGGCGTCTTGCCCGCTGTCGACGCGGACGGACAGGCTGCGGGCCCTTCGCTCCTCGGCGCGTTCGACATCGACGCGATTGCCACGAAAGAGGTTGCGGACGTCATCACCGGGATTATCGCCGGCATGACGAAGGAGGCCCTGGAACGAGCCCTCACACCCGAGCGGGTCGAGCTGATGCAAGCCTGCGCCGAAGCGGCCGTGCAGCACTCGTTCGAGGACGAATCCGGTCCGACGCTCATCTACGGCTCCGCAGACGAGTGGCTACGGAAATACTGGCGGTACACCTACCGCCGCCGCGTCTCCGCCAAAGGAAACGGCACCGGCCGCTGGCGCGCCGACTGGTGGAGCGTCGACGAGGCAGTGCAACGCATCGAAGCGCTGTGGCGTAGCTGGGAGACCTCAAGACTCGACGCCGGCCTCGGGATGAGCACGTGGTGGATCAATCACGCTGAACCCCACATGGGCGCCCTGCTAGCAACCGACGGACCGTTCACAAACGCGACGGACGAGAACCTGCCGGGCGAGCCGCTGCCATACGCCGAACCGCCCGACGGAATGTTCGAGCCTGACATCCAGGCCTAGCAAGACCGACCCATCGATCTTGTATCCCTGTGCTGGTCCGCGGTCGAAGCTCTGAAATTCGTCGCCTCACCCGGCTCTCGGCGCCCGAAGTGCGGGTCTTGAGCGCCGAGAGCTTCCGGCTCCGTCGCGGATGACGCTGGAGTCGGTCGACTTCGACGCGCCGACGCGCCGCCGGATGCCCGGCGCGATCAGAGCGGCGATCAGCGCGAGCACGCCTGCTGCGGCGGAGGCCCAGAACCCGATCGAGAAGGCCTCGTCGGTGGGGGCTCCCTGCGCCGTGATGTTCGACGACAGCAGTGCGGCGATGACGGCTGTGCCGATGCTGCTGCCGATGGTCCGCAGCACGGTGTTGGCGCTGATCGCCTCTCCGGTCTGCTCGGCGGGCACGCTCTCCACGATCGCGTTCGAGGTCGCCGCGAGCGCCATGCCGATGCCGATGCCGGTGAGAACTCCCGAGACGAGGATCTGCCACTCCTCTCCGTGCGCCACAGCAGGAAGGACGAACGCGGCGATCACGGCGACGGAGCCGACGATCATCGGTACCTTGGCGCCGACCGCGCGCACAAGGGCGCCGGCGGCCACGCCCGAGACGATCATCGCGACGACCGTAGGCAGGAGGTAGAGTCCCGCCTCGCTGACCGACTTGCCGAAGCCGTAACCGAGGGCGCTGGGCAGCTGCAGCAGCGTTGGGATGAGGATGAACGTGCCGAACATCGCGAAGCCAAAGACCAGGGCGACGACGTGCGCGGTCCACACGCCCCGGTGGCGGAACAGGCGCACGTCGATCAGCGGCTCGGCCACCCGGAGCTCGACGAGGACGAAGACGATCAGCGCGACGGCGCCGAGGGCGAGCAGGCCGACGGTCTTGACGTCGCCCCAGCCCCACGACTGCCCATCGCCGATGGCGAGCAGTACCGAGACGAGGCCGACGGACAGGATCGCGGTGCCGACGAGGTCGAGGCGCCCGGGCGTGCGGACGGGGCTCTCGGGGATGCCGAAGATCGCGCCTAGCAGAGCGATCAGGACGAGCACCGCGGGGAGCCAGAACAGCCAGTGCCACGACAGTGCCGCGACGATTGGACCCGCCGCGACGATTCCGACGCCCGCGCCGATGCCGAAGATCGCCGAGAGCAGTCCGATCGTGATGCTCACGCGCTCCGGAGGGAGCTCGTCGCGGACGATGCCGATCGAGAGCGGCATGACCGCGCCGGCCGCGCCCTGCAGGACCCGCGCGAGGATCAGGACGCTGAGGTTCGGCGCGAGTGCGGCGAGCACGGTGCCGACCAGGAGGAGCGACAGGACGACGAGGAGCACTTTGCGCTTGCCGACCATGTCGCCCAGCCGCCCGAGGATCGGAGTGAGCACGGACGCTGACAGGAGGTAGGCCGTGAGCACCCAGCTGACCTCGCTCGTCGTTGCGTCGAGGTCCTGCCCGATCGTGCCGAGCGCCGGGGCGACGAGCGACTGCAGGACAGCGAAGGAGAGACCGCCGAGGGAAAGGTAGGCGATGATCGCCGTCCCCCCGGCCTTCTTCGGCGCGGTGCGCGCCTGCTGGTCGGTCGCGGTCATGGTGCTCCTGTCGTCCGATGTAAACGTCTGCTGACTTATTGATGATGGCGGTGGGAGCACATCATGTCAACGATTGATTACATCTCTCCACGGTGGGCTATCGTCGCGTAGGGAACGCGCACGGCCGAGGAGGTCCGCATGACGGGCAACGATTCGAGGCGGCACGCGCGCGATGCCGATCGCACTCGCGACGAGCTCGTTCGAGCTGCGCGTCGGAGGTTCGCGACCGAGGGCTATCGTGCGGCGACGGTGCGGGGGATCGCCTCCGACGCCGGCGTGAACGTGGCTCTGATCAGTCGGTACTTCGGCTCCAAGGAGGGACTTTTCGCGGCGTGCGTCCAGCGCAGCGTCGACGAGATGAGCCCAGCGGCAGCGCCTGCGGGTCTAGATGCTCTGATCGACCGGTTGATTGAGCGCGTGGTCCGCTCACCCGACTCCGACGAGCCGCTGCAGATGCTGCTCCTGCTCCGCTCCTCCGGCGACGAGGGTGCTGACCGGATTCGACGCGAGACCCTGGAGTCGTTCACCGCGAGCATCGCCGGTATAGCCGGACTTGAACCGGGCGCGCCGCAGGGCGAGGATCTCATGCTCCGCGCGCAGCTCGCGATCGCCACACTTGTCGGCCTGGTGATGCTGCGCGCCTCCGCCGTCGTCGAGCCGACCACCTCGGCCACAGCCGCACAGCTCGATGAACCACTGAGATCGGCGCTCCGGGCGCTGCTCGGCATAGAGACTCCCGAACGCTGAAGAGGTGCGCCACCGGCCGAGCCGCCTGGTGCATCGGCCACCTTTTCGTATCGCTGACGTCGTCTCGGTCAGCGAAGGAGACCTCAGTTCGGAAGGATGACGAGGTGTCGATCTGCAGACCTGCGTGGCGGCTCGCAGTAGCGTTCTGCGACCGAAGACTCCGTAGCGACAGCCAACCAGCAACGACTCAGATCTCGCGCGAGCCGGTACTGCACCTTCACGGGTCGGACCGCGCCTGAACGTCCTTGGAACGGCGGCTATGCACGAGACGGCATGGCGCCAATGCCCAGCTGCCTTGTGCAGGGACGCTCAGAATGAGCGGCGCTGAGAGTTGAGCGTGATCAGCGCCAGATAGAGCTCGACGCTGTCGCGGAGGGCGATCGTCGTCAGCACGCGCGTTGAGGCGAGCGTGGCTGCGAAGGACTCAGCCGAACTCCAGTCAGCGGGAGGACAGTCCGTTGCGCTCACGAGGTCGCTTCGACGAGTCGGCGGAGACCGACCGCCGAAAGGGAGCCGAGGCTCGCAAGGAAGGCGCCGCCGATCACGGAGAGGACGTACACGACGATCGGCGCCCACGAAGGGCGCCCGCGATGAGCGTACGGGCGCGCGGAGGCGCGGCGGGAAGAATGACGGCGGAAATGAAGACCTCCTCAGAGGCGGCGCGGAATGCGCCGCGCTGAAATCAACGATGCCGCTGTAGCGCCCTTACGTCGTCATCTCCGTGGACCTCTCGGACTGGTCTGATTGCAGTACATGGCGGCGAGATTGATTCGGCGCAGCGCCCTCGACGGGTTGCCCGTCATCTGGCGCCTCGCTCGTCAGGGCCGCCGGTGCAGTCGGCACGTGCCCCGCATGTGCACTGCAGAGCGATCGAGATCGACAGTGCCGTCCTGCAGCCAGTCGAGCTCGGCGTAGGCGTTGTCGGCGAGCCCGACTGGTCCCGTTCCACGTGCAGCAGCTGGCCCTGCTCGTCCGCTGCGCGTGAAGGTAAGGATTCACGACGCGAGTGCCGCCCTGGTCAAGGGTCGCGGCCCGGACGCTTGACGAAGTTGGGTGAGGCCTTCCCGCCCACGACTTGTCGCCGACCGCGGTTTTCGGAAAGGGGTCCGGTCCTCTGCATCGAGTCGGGTTGGCGACGCCGCTCGCCCGGACGTTGGATGAGAAGACCGATGTCGCTCTGCGCCAGCGTCGTGTTCTCGCGGGCGGCGGACTACTTCATCGAGAATTGCTCTCGACGAAGGTCCGCTGCACAACATTCGCCTCAGTGGGATCGCCGAAACTCGTCGAGACCGGAGTCGAACGCCATCGAGACGAGCTGGGCGCGGTCTCGAGCTCCGACCTTCCTCATCGCCCTGCTCGCGTGCGTCTTGACAGTAAAGGGTGAAACGAAGAGCGTCGCTGCCGCTTCGTCGTTGCTCGCACCTCGGCAGATGGCGGTGACGACCTCCCGCTCGCGCGCCGTGAGCTGGTCGAACCGTGCGGTGAGCACCGGATCGGTCGCGCCGCTGGGGGAGTCGGCGAGCTGAGCGATCAGCAGTTGGGCGGCGGCTCCAGACAGAGCGCCACCACCGCCGAACACCTCGCGGATAGCACTGGCCAGCTCGGTGGGTCTGACCCCCTTGCTGAGGAATCCGTTGGCACCCGACCGAAGAGCGGAAAGGACGTTCTCGTCGTTGTCGAAGGTCGTCAGGATCAGGATCCGCACCTGAGCGCTGGAGTACCGGACTCGGATTCTGCGCGTCACCTCTACCCCATCGATTCCTGGCATCCGCAGATCGAGCAGCACGACGTCGATCGCCTCTTCGTCGAGGGTCGAGAGGGCGGCGAAGCCGTCGTCGAGGTCGGCGACGAGCTCGATGTCGTCCTGCGTCTCCAGGATGGCTCGAAGCCCCATGCGGATCATCTCCTGGTCATCGACGATCATGAGTCGGATCACGACACGGCCCCGCCATCGCGGCGCATCGTGGCCGTCACGCTGAATCGTGTGGGTGTCGATCTGATGTCGAGTCGGCCCCCTGCGGCTTCGACGCGCTCGCGCATACCGATGAGTCCGTAGCCGAACTGGTCGGAGGGGGGTTTCGTCCCGTCGACGACGTTGTCGAGGGTGATGACGAGGTGATCGGCCGGGCAGGTCACTCCGACGTCGATGCGTCCACTCCCGTGTCGATGGGCATTGGTCAGGGCCTCTTGCGCCATCCGGTAGGCGGCGACACTCACGGAGCTGTCCACGGGTGGCATCTGAGCCGGGAAGGACGACTCGATCTGTGCTCCAGCGGAAACGAGCGGCCCGAGCAGAGCGGGGATGCTCTGCGCACTGGGCATAGCGCGAACGGCGTCCTGCGGATCCTTCTCCCCTCGACGCAGCACGCCGAGGATCCTCTGGGTCTCCTGGAGAACGCTCTGGACTCCTCGTTGCGCGGTATTGAGCGCGGCGCGAGGCTTGGTCTGTGTGGTGTCGAGATGCACGTCGATCACTCCTAAATTCATGCTGATCACAGCGATCTCATGTCCGACGACGTCATGCAGGTCTCGGGCGATCCGAAGCCGTTCCTCCGCCACCCGTCTGGTGATCTCGGAGTCGCGTGAGGTGACCGCGTCACGAGCGAGGTCCTGGACGGCGAGGAGATAACTCTCGTGCACTCGGATTGTGGAGCCTGTCGCCGCTGCGGCGATGGTGGTGCTGAAAGCGATGTATGCCCCGGGGTCGCCGAAGTCGGTCGAACCGCTGAAGACGGTAGCGGAGTACAGCGTGACGGCGACCGTCAGCGCTCCGACGAAGACCCGATATCCGCGGAGGCCGAGGGAGAAAAGCAGGGCGATCGCCAGGATCCAGCCCGCCCATGGTTGGTCGCTGGCTGTGATCGCGAGAGCCGCTCCGACCGCGGCGACGAGCAGTCCCTGAAGGCCCCGGCGCCGGCTGATCCAGAGGGCGACGACATAGAGCGTGAGCGAGACGTAACCGACCACTCCGCCCGATGCCACGAGCAGGACGATTAGGTATGCCACGCACGCCACAACGGCCACGAGCACCGAGACGCGATCCAACGTCCGGCTGCTGTAGAACCAGTACGGGGGGTCGAGCGGCGCAGCGCTGGCAGTGGTCACACCCCATTGTGACCAGTCGACACCGCCTCGGGCCCGGGCTGATTGACGTCGACGCCTACTGGCGCCTGATGCAGCTCAGCTTTCCCTACTTGCGTGACAAGCCAGGCGCCGGAGCCTCCATCATCTTCGCCTCCGAAGCGGCCGTCATGGGGGATGCGTTGTACACCCCTTATGACGCGAAGCAGTGCTCGGTCCGCGCGGAGCTCGCGGGTCCGCTGGTCGACATGTTCCGTTCGCTGCTCGCCGGCGGAAGCCACGGCCGACACTGTCGGCGCCGACGCGAGGTGCGGCGCTTTCACTACTTGAGCAGCGCCTTCATCTGGTTCGCGAGAAGCAGGGTGGCGCGCTTCGGCGCGAGGCGGGACAGCCGGTCGAGGAAGGTCACGTCCTTGCCGATGACTACGCGGTAGCTACCCTTCTCGACGGCGCCGACGATGCGTCGAGCCGCTTCGGCGGGGGTGGTCGGCTTTGGAGCCTTACCGCCGGGGGCGGTCATGGTTGGCATGGTGACGCCGGAGTTGGCGGTGATGTTCGTGCCGATCGCGCCGGGGAAAACTATCGTCGCGGCCACCCTGGTGCCCTGCAGCTCGGCGAACAGCGCCTCCGTGAAGAGCTTCACCGCCGCCTTGCTCGCGCCGTACGCAGCCTGTCCAGGCACCGGGGTGAGCGCCCCCATGCTCGAAACATTGACGATGGACGCCTCGGGCCGCTCGAGCAGATGGGGCAGGAAGGTCTTCGTGGTGTTCACGACCCCCCAGAAGTTCACATTCATGACGCGCTCGATGGTGCCGTACTCCAACTCGGCGATCTTGACGAAAGGCTGGATGATGCCGGCGACGTTGATGAGACCATCGATTGACCGGTGCACGACGAGGATGTCGTCGGGGAGGCTCTCGACAGCGGCACGGTCGGAGATGTTGACCGGATGTACGGAGAGGCGATCACTGCCGGCGAGGCGCACCGTCTCGGCGAGGCCGTCCGCGTCCAGGTCGAGTGCTGCGACGTGCCCGCCCTTCGCGAGCAGGGCGAGCACGACCTCGCGCCCGATGCCATTGCCGCCTCCGGTTACGGCGAAGACTCTGTCGGCGATCTGCATGGTGTGGCTCTCTCTCAGTGTGCGGTTCGTGCGGTACGGGAGTCTCGGCCCGACCTCTCAAGCGGGGTCGGCGACGGGTGCAGGTTGCTCGCGTCGGGTCAGGCGTTGATGAGGGCGCCGCCGTCGGCGTGGAGATTTTGGCCGGTGATCCAGTGGCTGTCGTCGGAGGCGAGGAACACGGTGACCGGCGCGACGTCGTCATAGGGGTTGCCCGCACGACGGAACGGATTCGCGATGAACATCTCCTGCACGCGCTCACGCACCTCCGGACTCAGGGTGGTGAGACCCCCCGAGGCGTTCTCGGTGAGCCCGTTGGGGCAGAGCGTGTTGATCCGGATGTTGTACTGGCCCCACTCTCGGGCGACGCTGCGCGACAGCCCGCGCACGGCCTCCTTGGAAGCCGCGTAGGGCGCGTAATAAGCCTCGCCCGACACCGCTGCCTCCGACGCGAAGTTGATGATCGACGAGCCTGCGCCCTCCTTGTCGCGGAGGTAGGGGAAGCACAGCTTCATGAGGTGCCAGTAGGCGTAGACCGAGCTGCGCATCTCGACGTCGAGATCGTCGATCGTCTTCTCGAGGAACGGCTTCGGGATGGTGATGGTGTGCGCGTTGTTGACGAGTACGTCAATCGTTCCAAACTGCGCCGCCGTGGCGTCGACGAACGCGACGAGATTGTCGTAGTCGGTGATATCCACGGTCATCGCGAGCACCTCGGCGCCCCGCTCCTCGCAGAGCCTCTTCGTCTCCGCCAGCTTCTCTTCGTTCCTCGCGCAGATCGCGAGCTTCGCGCCCTCCGTCGCCATGCGAAGCGCCTGCTGCTTTCCCAGTCCGCTGGAGCATCCGGTGATCAGGACGACCTTGCCGTCGAGCTTTCCTGCCATGTTCATCTTCTTCCGTGTCGTTGCGCTCCGCACCGGAGCTCGCGTCGGGTCCAGCTTCACTGCGTGGGGCGGGCCCGTCGTCGTTCCCGCGGATCGGACCGTGTACTACAAATGAAGCAGTGGTCAACCACCGCGGGCGGTCGCAGGACCCAGAACAATGAAATGGGACCCTTCCGCCGAGCTATGGGCACGCGAAGGCATGCACGAAGCGTTCATCGTCGTTCCACGGCAGCCACTCCGTATCGGCTTCCGGGATGCCGACCGTGGCGAATCGGACCCATGCGCGGCTCATCTCGCGGGAGAGCGTTGCGCGGTAAGGATTCACGCCAACCAGAGGGATGCGCTCGACGGTGCCGAACACGTAGGGGATGTCCAACGAGTGACAGGAGCCGACGAGACCGTCAAGAACGTCGCTCATCTCGCGGAACTCATAGGCCCATACCGAGTCGGCTACCGTCGCGGCGATCGAGGCGAGATCGCGTGCGGGGCCTTCGAAGAGCATTGAACTCAGAACCCGCGCGAAGACGAGGTGCGGTCTCTCGTCGAGCACCTCGGTTGCGGTGGTCGTGAATGCTGCTTCCGCCCGAGGAACTCCCAGCTCTGTCAGCCGCGCGATGGCCTCGTCGGCGGTGAGGTCCACTGTGAATCGTGGATCCGCCGCAAACAGCGACCCGACCTCGTGGGTAGTCCACCCGATCAACAGCTGCTTGCCTGTGAAGCGGGGGGTGGCGACCGGCCAGAAGGGGTGCTCGGGAAGGTGCACCGCGTCGAGTGTCGGTCCGATACCACCCGAGGACTCCATCGACTCGGGCCCGAAGCTGAGCCCCGCCGCGGCGAGAGCATCGGCCTGGAGGTGGATGAGGTCGTCGACCGGGACGTCCAGGAGAGAGGCGACTCCGCCTTCTGCAGCGCCGACAACGCGATCACGGAACTCCGAGGCGGCCGTCTGCGGAAGGACGCGGGGGAACGGCCCACTCATCATGATCGCGCGAGCGAACAGGTCGGTCGCCGCAGGCATGGCGCAGAGTGCGGCGACCTTGGCACCTCCGCCGGACTGCCCGGCGATGGTGACGCGAGAGGGGTCTCCGCCGACCGAGGAGATGTTGTCGCGAACCCACTGCAGTGCCATCACGATGTCGAGCATTCCGGCGTGGGCCGAATCGGGCAGGCCTTCCGCGCGCAGATCGAGGAATCCGAGAATGCCGAGTCGGTGGGTGACGGTGACGATCACCACCTCTTCCGTAGCCGCCAGTACGTCGCCGTTGAACCACATCTCGTTCCCGGATCCCGCGAGATAGCCACCCCCGTGCAGCCACACCAACACGGGAAGCTCTTCCCCTGTGCGCGCCGCAGGGGCCCAGATGTTCAGCCGCAAGCAGTCCTCGCTCGTGGGGCCGCCTTCGAGCGGAGAGCCGTTCCGCGGGTGCATCAAGCGACCGAGGCGGTCGCGGTTGTCGATCTGCGGTGCGCTGGGCCCGAAGATCACCGCGTCGCGGACACCGTCCCAGGCTCTCGGCAGACGGGGCGCGCGGAAGCGGTTCGCTCCCGCGGTGTCGTCGCCGTAACGGACTCCGAGGAGCGTGAACACGCCGCCGGACTCCACGCCGCGAAGCACGCCCTGAGGTGTTGAGATCTCCCTGTGCACGGCCACCGACCAACTCCTTCGTCAGGCGACGCGGGTGCAGGTCAGGACGCGCATCCCGTGTAATAGTGAACACCACCACCAGCGCCTTGACAAGCGGTTGCCACAGCAAGGCGGCGAGACGGTCGATCCTGATCGCGGAAGGCGTAATCGTCGAAGAACGGCTGCCGCCGGACGATGCTGAACGGCCCGCTCCGCCCCCTCGTAACGATTCACGTACAAGAGTGGCAATCGGTTGTCAGTACGGCTATTGTCGGCGGAACGCGACGAAGCGTGTCTCGCGTAAGACGAAGGAGTTTTTATGCAGTCTCTGAGAGCATCCGCCGGAAGCAGCCGCGGATGGCGTCTGGCGGCGGCCGCGGCCGTCGTTGTCGCGACACTGAGTGTCAGCGCATGCTCGCCCGGTGGCGGCGGTACCGAGACAGGCGGCGGACAAGCGCCGACCGAACTCACGATCCCCGTGGCGCGGCAGCCCTCCCAGCTGGACCCTGTCAGTGCCTCATCGGGCACGGATGGGTACATCTGGAAGTCGGTCTACGACACTCTCGTCTTCACCGGACCAGACGGCGAGTACGAGCCGAGGGCTGCTACGGAGTGGTCCTTCTCCGAAGACGGTCTGACGATGAACCTGACGCTTCGCGACGACCTCGTCTTCTCGGACGGCACACCCGCGACCGCGAATGACCTGAAGGCGACACTGGAGCGCATCCGGGACACCCCGGGGCCGAGCCAGCGCGAGGTCGAGGGCATAGCGTCGATCGAGGTCACCAGCGACACGGCGCTGACGCTGACGCTGAGCCAGCCCGACCCCAGCCTCCTGCGGAAGTTCACCGGCCCAGCCGGCATCATCGCGAAGGCGGGCGAGCTGGCGGAACCGGGTTACGGGCAGAATCCGATCGGCTCCGGACCGTACATCCTCGATCTCGAAGCTTCGACGCCCGGGGCGGAGTATGTGCTGACCAAGCGGGATGATCACTGGAACGCCGACAACTACCCCTTCTCAACCGTCACGGTCCGCGTCATCGAAGACTCCACCGCGCTCGAGAACGCACTCCGCTCCGGGGAGGTCGACGTCGCACCGAGCGTGCTTCCCGCCTCGCGTGCCTCACTGGAGTCAGTGCCGGGCATCGAGATCTCCGAGGTCGAGAACACCAGCCAGCAGACCTTGATCATCGCCGACCGGGACGGCACCATTCAGCCGGCCCTCGCCGACGTGCGCGTTCGGCAGGCGATCAACATGGCTTTCGACCGGGAGAACATCGTGGCGAATGCGATGAACGGACTGGGCGCTCCATCCGAGCAGGTGTTCTATCCGACCTTCGACGCCTTCGACGAAGCCCTCAACGACACCTATGAATACGACGTTGAGGGGGCCAAAGATCTGTTGGCAGAAGCAGGCTATCCCGACGGCTTTTCGGTGACGATGCCGAGCATCATCTACTCGGGGCAGCTCGAGCCCGTTGTGGGGCAGGCTCTGGCGGACATCGGGATCGACGTGACATGGCAGCCGATCCCGGCCCAAGACACGGTTACCGCCATCACGTCCAAGTCGTTCCCCCTCGTGGTCTGGCCCGACGGCAACGACCCCGACGGCACGGTCGCCTTCGGTCACTTCTCGCCGCAGGGATTCCTGAACCCCTTCGGCAGCGAGGATCCCGAGCTCACCGAGATGCTCACCCGAGCGCGTGCGGCCGTCTCTGCAGAAGAGGCGAGCGCGGTCTACCAGGAGATCAACGAGTGGGGCGTCGAGAACGCCTGGTCTGCCCCCATCGTCAAGAGCCACTCGCTGGTCGCCGCGCGGGAGGGGTACGCAGTCGTGAACACCTCTTATCAGATCGCCCCGACTCTCGACCAGTTCGACGTCTCCGAGTGACCTGACCGGCGGGGCCGACCGCTTCTGGCGGCCCCGCCGACCCGCGCGCCTGCCTTACCTTCCCCGCCGACCGGCACGCTTGCCGTACTACCCCCACCTCTCTTGAAATCGAGGATTCCTTGCTGAGATACGCAGCGCGCCGGATCGCGACAGGCATCATCCTGATCGTCTTGGTCTCAGCGATCACCTACTGGCTATTGAGCTTCTCGTTCGACAGCATCCTGGCCAACCGGCTTCTGACCGCCGCCAACACCGAGACCGTCGCCGCGCTCAAGGCCGAACTCGGCCTCGACCGTCCGATCCCCGTGCAATACGTGGACTGGCTCGGTCGGGTGCTGACCGGAGACCTCGGCCAGTCCTTCTACACGGGGGAGCCAGTCGCTTCCGCGGTCGCCCGTCGCATGGGGGTGACCTTGTCGGTGATCATCCCGGCGTTGATCATCTCCGTCGTCATCGCCGTGGTGCTCGGCGTTGTCGCTGCAGCCCGAGGCGGCTGGATCGACAAGATGCTGCAGGGCGTCATGCTCAGCGGTCTCCTGATCCCGGGCCTGCTTGTCGCCATTTTCCTCGTGTCGGTTCTCGCCGTCACCCTGCAGGTACTTCCGGCCGGCGGCTACACCTCGCCGCAGGATGACCCCCAGGCATGGGTGCGGTCGATAACGATCCCGGTCATCGTGCTGTGCCTCGGGGGAGCCGCCAACATCGCCACCCAGGTACGCGGCACGATGATCGACGAGCTTCGCAAGGACTACGTGCGGACCCTGCGTACGCGGGGCGTCAGCACGAGAGCGCTGGTACTGCGTCACGCACTGCGCAACGCAGCGGGGCCGGCGCTTACCGTCGCGGGTCTGGAGTTCGGGTCGATGTTCTTCGGCGCGCTCGTCATCGAGCAGGTATTCGCCCTCCCCGGCGTCGGTCTCTACAGCTTCAACGCCTCCATCCAGGGCGACTTCCCGGTCATCATGGGGCTCGTCATTTTCTCCGTCGGTCTCACTGTCGCCATCAACCTCATCACCGACCTGGCCAATGGTTGGCTGAACCCGAAAGCGAGAGTCCATTGAGCGCGACACTGCCCGTCATCGCGGAGACCGTCGATCCGCCCGATCGCAGCTCCCGCCGCAGCACATTCGGCAAGCTCATTCGGGATCCGCAGGCTGTCATCACCGGCACGATCATCCTCGTGATGGTGGTATTCGGGCTGCTCGCGTCTGTGCTCCCTATGCATGAGCCGAACGAAGCGCGCCTCGACTCGTACAACCTTCCTTTGTTCTCCGACACCTACCCCCTCGGTACCGACCAGTTCGGTCGTGACATCTTCAGCCGACTGCTGCACTCGATGAACACCGCGACGGTCTCCGCTCTGATCGGCACCTCGATCGCGCTGGTGATCGGCACCGCGGCCGGCCTGGTCGGGGGATACTTCCAGCGGGTCAGGGGTGTGACGGAGTGGCTCTTCACGTTGATCATGACCTTCCCCGGTCTGCTCCTGCTCATCCTGCTGATGCCGCTCACCGCGGGCGACTACCGCTACACGATGGCCATCTTCGGTGTGCTTCTGTCGCCGGGCATCTACCGCATCGTGCGCAATCAGACGATCGGCGTCGGCCGCGAGCTTTACGTCGACGCGGCTCGAGTCTCCGGCGTGACGAACACGCGCATCCTCGCGCGACACGTCCTGTCGGTCGTCCGTGGGCCGATCATCGTCGCGACGTCGTTCCTCGCCGGATCGGCGATCGGAGTGCAGGCGGGGCTCGCGTTCCTCGGAGTCGGTTCGAAGGAGATCCCGAGCTTCGGGGCGATGATCGGCGACGGATTCCGCAACCTGTATGTCGATCCGCTGCAGTACATCTGGCCGTCGCTGTGGCTCGGTCTGCTCACGGCGTGCCTGGTCCTTTTCGGAAACGCCCTTCGGGACGCGTTCGAGGGTGCCCGTCCCCGCCCGGCGAAACTCACCGTCAACGGCACCGCTCTCGACGAGGTGAAGCAGCGCGCCGCCGACCACAAGGCCGGAGCCATGCTCGACGTGCACGATCTCGGAATCGCCTACCAGTCGCCCTCCGGGGACCGCGTCGAAGTAGTCCGCGGAGTGTCGCTGCAGGTCAACCCCGGCGAGGTCCTCGGGCTGGTTGGCGAGTCCGGATCAGGCAAGACGCAAACCGCTTTCGCCGTCCTGGGCGTCCTGCCGTCGGAGGCGATCGTCACACGCGGCTCGGTCCTCGTCGAAGGGCGTGAACTGCTGGGGGCGAAGCAGAAGGATCTGCATGCGCTGAGGGGCTCGACCATCGCGTACATCCCCCAGGAGCCGATGTCGAACCTCGATCCCGTCTACACCATCGGTGCCCAGATGGTCGAAGGGCTCCGGGCATCCTCGAGCATGTCGCGGAAGGACGCTGTGGCGCGGGTGCTCGCCCTGCTCGAGAGGGTGGGAATCGCGGACCCCCAGCGCACCTTCGACTCCTATCCCCACCAGGTCTCGGGAGGCATGGCCCAGCGCGTGCTGATCGCTGGTGCAGTCGCAAGTCGACCGAAGCTCCTGATCGCCGACGAGCCGACGACGGCGCTCGATGTGACGGTGCAGGCCGAGATCCTCGACCTGCTCCGCGACCTCCAGCAGGAGATCGGCATGGCGATCATCCTCGTCACGCACAACTTCGGAGTCGTCGCCGACATCTGCGACCGCATCGCGGTTATGCGGAACGGCGAGGTCGTCGAGACGGGCGGCACCCGAGAGGTATTCGCCGACCCGAAGCATCCGTACACGCGAATGCTCCTCGACGCGATCCTCGACGAGAGCACGGTCCGCTCGGATGGTCCGCCCGCACGACCCATCACCCTCGAGGAGCAGGGATCATGAGCCACAGCCTCTTGGAAGTGAACGACCTGAAGGTCAGCTATCCCGTCAGCGGATTCCGCAAGCCGCCCGTCGAGGTCGTGCACGGCGTGTCTTTCTCGATCGGCGTCGGCGAGACGCTGGGCATCGTGGGGGGAGTCGGGCTCGGGCAAGACCACCATCGGAAGGGCCATCCTGGGCCTTGCGCCGGTCTCGAGTGGAAGCGTACGGTTCGCGGGCCAGGAGATCTCCAAAGCGACGGGTACGCATCGGCGGGAGCTCGCGAAGCACCTGCAGGTCGTGTTCCAGGATCCTTACACCTCGCTCAACCCCTCCCTGACCGTGGGCGACACGCTCAGCGAACCCCTCGTCGTGCAGGGTGCGACTCGCCGAGACGCCCAAGCGCGGGTGCTCGACCTCCTCGACCGCGTGGGGCTGCCGAAGAACGCGGCCGAGCGGTTACCCCGGGAGTTCTCCGGTGGCCAGCGGCAGCGTGTGGCGATCGCCGGGCGCTTGCGCCCGAGCCCGAGCTGATCGTGTGCGACGAGCCGGTATCCGCCCTCGACCTGTCGACCCAGGCTACGATCCTCGACCTGCTCGTCGATGTGCAGCGCAGCACCGGCGTCGCCTATCTATTCATCTCCCACGATCTGACCGTGGTGCGACACATCAGCCATCGCGTCGGGGTGGTGTACCGGGGCGAGATCATCGAGGAAGGCACCGCGCCGCCGTCACATCGGAACCGGAGCATCCGTACACTCAGCGGCTGCTGCTCGCCGCCCCGGTCGCCGATCCGGTGCGCCAGGAAGCGCGTCGCGCCAATCGGGTACGGCTGAGGGAAACCCAGCGCGAGCAGGACGTCCAGGCGGGCGTCAGCCAGTAGGCACCGTCTCCGCGCCCGACAACGGGCGGCAGTCACGTCACCGACAGGAAAAGGAGGACCCGATGGAGGGTCTCAGGGACAAGGTCATCGTATTCGCAGGAGCCGGCGGTATCGCCACCGCCGCAGCGGCGATTCTGGGAGCCGGCGGAGCCCGACTCGTAGTGGGAGACGTCTCGCCGGCATCGGCCGAGCGCACCGTGCAGGCCGCCGCCGAGGGAGGCGGCGAGGGCGTGGCGACGACTCTGGACATCGCCGACGAGGAGCAGGTGAAGGCGCTCATCGATCTCGCGATCGAGCGATACGGCAAGATCGATGGCCTCTTCAACGTCGCCGCGAACGTCGACCCGTCGCAGGTCGAGCAGGACACCAATGTGGTCGACATCGACCTCGGAGTCTGGCAGCGAATGATCGATGTCAATCTCACCGGGTACCTCCTGACGGCGCGGTACGCGATCCCACACCTCGTCGAGGCCGGTGGCGGATCGATCGTCAACACGTCCTCCGAGGCGGTCTA